>NZ_CAOOSE010000038.1:0-30618 GCF_948499155.1 uncultured Phocaeicola sp.
AAATGTGCTTTCATCAGGGGCAAAGATACGAAAGTTTTATTAAAAGCAATTTTTTTCTTCAAAAAACTTTATCTTTGTCCAAATGAAAATTCAATAGACTGAAATACATAAAATTATGGCAAAAGAATTAGAATTAAAGTATGGCTGCAATCCCAATCAAAAGCCGTCACGCATCTTTATGCAAGAAGGAGAATTGCCCATCGAAGTATTGAACGGACGCCCCGGATATATTAATTTTCTGGATGCATTCAATAGCTGGCAGTTAGTAAAGGAACTCAAAGAAGCCACCGGACTACCTTCGGCTGCATCTTTCAAACACGTCAGCCCCGCCGGAGCTGCTGTCGGAATAGAAATGAGTGAAACACTGAAGAAAATTTATTTTGTAGACGACCCTCCTCTCACCCCATTGGCAACAGCATACGCGCGTGCACGAGGCGCCGACCGTATGTCTTCTTACGGAGATTTCATTGCTTTAAGCGATACATGCGACGAAGCAACCGCACGGCTCATCAACCGTGAAGTATCGGATGGTGTCATTGCTCCCGACTATACGCCTAAAGCGCTCGAAATCTTGAAAAACAAACGTAAAGGTACTTATAACGTCATCAAGATTGACCCGTCTTACCGTCCTGCTCCCATTGAGCACAAGGATGTGTTTGGTATTACTTTTGAACAAGGACGTAACGAAATCAAACTGGACGAAAGCTTGCTGACTAATATTCCGACAAAGAGCCAACACTTCACGGAAGAGGCTAAACGCGACCTGATTATCGCCCTTATCACCTTAAAATATACACAAAGTAATTCTGTGTGTTATGTGAAAGACGGTCAAGCTATCGGTATCGGTGCCGGACAGCAAAGCCGTATCCATTGCACCCGACTGGCAGGCAACAAGGCTGACATCTGGTATCTGCGCCAACACCCGAAAGTAATGAATCTGCCATGGGTAGAGAAAATCCGCCGTGCCGACCGTGATAATACTATTGATGTGTATATCAGCGAAGACCACGATGACGTATTGGCTGACGGAGTTTGGCAACAATTCTTTACCGAAAAACCTGAAGTACTGACGCGTGAAGAAAAACGCGCATGGCTGGATACAATGAAAGGAGTTTCACTGGGTTCGGACGCTTTCTTCCCATTTGGCGACAACATAGAACGCGCGCATAAAAGCGGAGTGGAGTACATTGCACAGGCCGGAGGTTCCGTACGCGATGATCATGTTATCGATACTTGTGACAAATATGGAATTACCATGGCATTTACAGGTGTCCGCTTGTTCCACCATTAATAATTTATCGAAAAGCCGGTCGGAAGAGTTTCCCTTGAACATCCGGAAAGGCTAATGAAAGGGGCGTATCATTACTCAAAACGGAGTTTGATACGGCCCTTTTAAATGTTATAGTTACAATCTGTAACATCTAATAATTAACAAGACGCTAACTATTTTACTTCCCTTTATGGCGATTGGCGCGTTTCTTACGAATATCTGCTTTCATCTTGGCCGAGCCCGAACCATGAAGTCCGGTGATATAACTTTTCTTCTTCGCCTTCGTTTTCACTTTTTCTTCATTCTTTCCATTGGGCAACTTTCTGCCTTTGAAAACGATTCCATCGGTAATTGCTTTTTCTATGTCCATCGTCTTATTGTTTATTTATCAATTTAGGTTTTACCGTTATTCTGTTGCCGAGCTTTGTACAGATGAGTTCATCTTTACGCAAGGTACGTTCTTTTAAATCAAGAACAAGATTGGGATTAAAGTGTTGGCCGTCTATCCGAAACTCCAGATGAAGATGTTCCGTGGTGGCTCTCCCTGTTCTGCCGGTAAGAGCAAGAGGTGTTCCGACTTTTACTACGTCTCCCGATTTCACCAGATTCTTTGCGTTATGACTATAAATACTTTCCAATCCGTTGGCATGGCGCACTACAATCACATTTCCATAAGCCGCATAGGGTTTTGCCATTCTTACAACCCCATCGAATATGCACCGAATCGTGTCATTCGCTTTTGTCTTGATATCAATTCCACTGTGACCGCGACGTCCTCCGTAAGAAGAAATGACCTTCCCACCCGGAAGCGGAAAGCAGAATTCACTTCCTTGCAGGCTGTCCAAATGGAGACTAATGCTTTTCCGCCCAGAGAACAAACCCGGTGTCTTTACGCGTATATGGTTAATTTCCATAGCAGTAAAGTTCTTTGCAGGCTCCCCTCCCCAAGCCGCAATGGTTAGGATGAATAATAGTAGGATGAATGCGCCTCTTTTCATGGTTTATTTTAGTATTTAAAATTCAATCTGTTCGATATCTTCTGCCGATGCAAATTCTTTTAGCAACTCAACCATATAGTCGGCAGCATCCCGAAGTCCTTCCTTCCCGCTATAACCATTAATAATGGTAAGCAAATGAGTTGTACCCAATTCTAGTTTTGTACGTTCGTTATCACTGGTGGGTGTCCCGATTCCACCGGCAGCATCACGATAAACAGGCATCCCCTCTATGTTCAGTTCTCCACGTCCAATGCCCTCATAGGGTTCTCCGGCCTTACCGATGCCCAAAATAAGGGTATCGCCGACTATCTTATCCGCATCAAAACCTCCAATAGAATAGCCAAAACGAATAGATACCAAATTAATAAGGTCTACCAATGTATCTATCTGATATAGTGCGAGTCCGCGAAGTATCCTGCGACATAGCGCTTCTCCTGAAGGACGATAGCGGCTGGGATCTTTGCCACACTTCTTGTAAGCCTCGCGGGTGGCATGGATAGTCGTCATATCCTTGATGGAATCCGTCGTGTACATTTCACGATAACGGACAGTAAACTCATTTATCTTCTGCCACAGTTCTTCATTGTATGCCGTATTCACCACTTTAGCAGAGATGGCAACTCCGGCAAAAGCCGGACAAGCTGTTCTTATTTCAGATGATACTTCTATTTTCATAATTCATTTTCTTTTAGATTTCAATCTTCTGCCATATCAGCGATGCAACATGATGCCCGATAAAATTCTCCCGGAGTGAATCCCTAGGCGACGGGCTGAAAAGAAATCGCGGTAATTTTGATAGGTACAAATACCCGCTACCTCTATAGCCTCCTCTTTTACACCGTGGTCAAGCAACTGCAAACGGTTGGCTTCCCACAAATCAAGATGCCATTTTTCTTCTTTACGGGCGATGCGCTGCATATCAAAACCGGCAGCACAAAAGGCCTCATACACCTCATCGCCTACTTCAAAAGCGGCAAGTGAGATGCCCGGACCGATACAAGCCTTTATGTCCTGCCCTTCCGAAGCATACCGCTCCTTCATTGTCGCAAGAGTTTTTGCCACAATCTTGCCCACCGTGCCTCGCCAACCGGCATGGACAGCAGCAATAACCTTTTTTGTCGAGTCATAAAGCAACACAGGGATGCAATCGGCCGTCGAAATGCAAAGGCAATAGCCGGGAAGTTGCGTTACGACAGCATCAATATCTTCCAACGCCTCCTTTCCGTACATTCCGATACAAGTATCATCAATTACACAGATATTGGTGCTATGCGTTTGATGAGGAATGATTAATTCTAAAGGCTTCTGTGGCAAAAGTTCACACAATATGTCACGATTCCTCTGCACATGTCCTGCCTCATCCCCACAGTATCCGGTGCAATTAAAAGAGGCATAATTACCCTCACTACACCCTCCATGGCGTGTAGTAGAAAAACAAGAAATGTTGGGATATGCCTTCATCAGCTCATATCCCAACATTTTATTATCTGATGTCAGCCGTTTCATTTCTCTTCTTCGTCCCAGTCTTCTTCCTCATATTCATAGTCAAAGTCATCATCGTCATCGTCCTCATATTCGAACTCAAAGTCTTCGTCTTCACCCATAGCCTTTAACTCTTCTTGCAGTTTGGCCACATCTTTGGCACGATGGACAATCGTTTCGGTACGAACACCTTCCAAGCGGTTACTGTCCTTATTCAGTTCTGTCCACAGCATATCCTTCAGCTGTTGGATACCCATGCCTGTGACAGAAGATATAAAGATATGAGGAACGTTATCGGGAAGGGTCGGTTCAAGCATATTAATCAACTCCTCATCCAGCATATCGGATTTGGTGATAGCCAATACACGTTGCTTGTCCAGCATCTCGGGATTGAAGGTAGCCAACTCATTCAGCAATATATCATATTCTTTTCGGATATCGTCTGTATCTCCGGGCACCATGAAAAGCAATAACGAGTTACGCTCAATGTGTCGCAAGAAGCGGAGTCCCAACCCTTTACCTTCACTGGCTCCCTCAATAATACCGGGAATATCTGCCATAACGAAAGATTTTCCTTCGCGATAAGACACAATACCCAAATTGGGTTCAAGCGTAGTAAAGGGGTAATTGGCAATCTTGGGACGTGCAGCCGACACAGTGGAAAGCAAAGTCGATTTACCTGCATTCGGAAAACCTACCAAACCGACATCCGCCAATAATTTTAATTCAAGAATGACCGTAAGTTCCTGCATCGGTTCTCCCGGCTGTGCAAAACGCGGCGCTTGACGGGTAGCTGTGCGGAAATGCCAGTTGCCCAGACCTCCTCGCCCGCCTTTCAGCAAAACAACTTCTTGTCCGTCTTCAGTAATATCGCAAATATACTCACCGGTCTCGGCATTGTAAACCACTGTACCACAAGGCACTTCAATGGTTTTGTCTTCACCATCCTTACCAAAGCTCTTATTTTTAGAACCGTTTCCACCGTGAGTGGCAAACACATGACGGTCATATTTCAAGTGAAGCAATGTCCAGTAATTGCGGTTACCCCGCAAAATAACATGACCTCCTCTACCACCATCGCCACCATCGGGGCCACCATTGGGCACGTATTTTTCACGACGCATGTGCGTAGAGCCTCGTCCGCCTTTTCCCGAACGGCAATATATCTTCACATAATCAACAAAATTCGATTCAGCCATTTTCTTCTACAGTTTGAGATAATGAGTGCAAAAATAGTGATTTCAGTCGATTTCCTCAAGTTTTTTAACAGAAACAAGTATTTATTCTTTTTCCATTTCTTGGCACACCTTATTTATATGCTCTACAAACGTATCGGAAAAGACATACGTATCTGCCTTAACTGCCGCTTCATTGTAACGACGGATAAAAGCAGGAAAATCACAGAAACAGTCGATGGCAGCCTGCAAGCCCAATTGATCACGGATAAGAAAGACCATGAAATCTCCGGTAGTATGTCCACCAAAATGGGCACACTGACGAGCTTCTTCATATTGTTTTTCGGTAATTTTTCCGGCAAGGTAATCGCAAGTCAAATTGTCAAGCTGTTTTAATACTTCAGGGGAAGCATTATAATCATCATTATAAATCTTTACAATCATAGGCCCATAAAGTCCCAATTTTTCAACTGGCATTTTCTGCTTGTTAATGATGTCGGCAGTACCTTCCTGCTGGTTGACAATAATTGCCCAAAGAGCTGCATCTTTGGGATCTTTTTTGAACCGGTCCTCCAGCAAAGCCCCCATATAATGATGATGAAGTTCGTGTGCCATAACGTTTATCAAACCTTCTTCCCCATCTTCATAACAAGTATTTAAATCAAAATAAATGCCATTGCTCCATGTACGGTCTTCAAGATCCCAAGAAAGAAAATAAAATTTTGTAAAGGTAGGATGCAGGTCATTGATGCGTGCGGGTAAGTATTGAAGAGCTTTTGCATGAGCTTTATGTAACAGCATACTGAAATCTGTATCATGAATGAAGGTATTCAGAACATCAAGCCGATTCTTCAAAGAATTAAAATTCACTATAAAGTTATTCAGAAAAGGGCCGTTTCCATTAAGAGGTTGACTAACGACACTGTCGAGTCGGGCTTGTTGTGACTTATCAAACACCACTTGAAACGCTGTCCTTATATTTTGTTGCCATTCTAATGAATCACGACAAGCCGAAAAGAAACAATGGTAACCTTCCGTAGCAAATAATTGCCTCCATGCTTCATCGTCAGGCAATATGCCGTTTTGCGCTTTTTCTGCCATTTCCATAAAGCGCACAGCAGACTCTATGGAATAGTTTTTGCAAGCAATCTGGATATTTTTATCTTGTTGGGCGAATAGAGTGTTCGAGAGGAATATCAAGAAGAAAAATTCCACTAACAATGATTTTGTTTTCATACGTATTTAAATTAAAGGTTCATAAAATAAAGAAGCTCAACAAAAGATATTTTCAATCTATTGTTGAGTCTCTTTTTATTCTATACGATAAGATATAACTTACTTCACTACATCAACAGCTTTACAAATATCCTGCGTAATTGTCTCCAAATCACCCAAGCCATTAATATGCTGGTATTTACCTTCCTTTTTATACCAGTCAATCAGCGGAGCTGTCTGAGAATGGTAAACAGTAAGGCGTTTCTTGATTGTCTCTTCATTATCGTCTGCACGGCCTGATTCCTGTCCACGTTTAATCAAGCGAGTCATCAGTTCGTCTTCGGGAACATCAAGATCTAACATAATAGAAACTTCCTGTCCGCGTTCCGACAACATCTGCTTCAACGCTTCTGCCTGAGCAATCGTTCTGGGAAAACCGTCGAAAATAACACCTTTGCTATCCTTGAAACCATCCAATGTGCTAGCCAGAATGTCGATAATCAGCTCATCAGGAAGTAACTGACCCTGGTCAATATAACCTTTAGCAGTTTTACCCAGCTCTGTACCATTCTTGATTTCTGCACGAAGCACATCTCCTGTTGAAATGTGATTAATACCGAATTTCTCTACAATACGTTCACTCTGAGTACCTTTACCTGAACCCGGAGCACCGAAAATTACAATGTTCAACATCTTGTTTTACCTTTTATTTTTATATTTAGTTGTATAATTCTTACTCTATTACAGTATAGATATCACGATAATTGCGCCCCAACCCATCATAATCAAGGCCATAACCGACAATAAAATCATTAGGAATACGCATAGCTATATAATGTATATCCAAATCTACCGTCAGCTTATCGGGCTTCAACAACAATGTGGCGATACGGATTTCCTTCGGGTTCTTTGCTTGAAGTGTCTCTAACAAATGCTTCATTGTCACTCCCGTATCTACAATATCTTCTACAATCACCACTGTACGGCCTTCGATATCATCATTCAAGCCAACCAATTCCTTTACTTTCCCGGTAGACGAAGTACCGGCATACGAAGCCAGTTTCACAAAAGATATCTCACTGGAAATGGTAAGGTTACGCATTAAATCGGCTGCAAACATAAACGAACCGTTGAGCACACTTAGAAACAGGGGATTCGTACCTTCTAAATCCCGGTTAATCTCACTCGCTACCCGTTCTACTTCTCTCAATATCCGTTCTTCTGGAATGAAAGTCGTGAAGCGCTTGTCTTTTATCTGAATGGTATCCATAACCGTATTTTTATTAAATTGGTGCAAAAATAGTGTTTTAATTCGATTTTATGAAATCTAACAGCCGTTTTGTGAGGAGGATTACGAGTCAGCGTATGAAGGGATTATGTTCTGTCAGCAAAGGTATGCCTCAATAAAAAAGAGGATGCCGGAAACCAATGTTCACGACATCCTCTTTTATTATTCAGAGGAATTCAAATGAAAGTCTTAGATTTTTTCAAAGACTTTCAGATATGAAACCTGACAAGTGTTATTCGATGTATTGGTTTCTGTTATTTCCAAACGAATATAACGGGCAACCACCGGTGAAGGCAATACAACTTCTTCATAAGCCGGAATCAACGGACTGGTAAAGCCGGTTACTACAGTTCCGTCGGGTGCAGTCCATGGCAATGAGAATGTAAATCCACCGACTTTTTCGAAGTTCTCATTATCGGTGCTGACATAAATATTCATATTCTTAACAGTACCGTAATTGTTACCATTTGAATAATATCTTCTACCAATATGGAACATAGCACATTCTTGTTCTTCTTTCATATCAATTTCCAAGATATAAGGAAGAGGAACTGAATAGCTGTACGGACTGTGCCAGAATGTTGCACGGTTTTCATTAAACAAGCTGGCATATCCACCACCGTCACCGGCTTCAACACCATTACCGGTAGCTGTCCAACGAGTCCAGTCATACTGCAAAAATTCTTGTCCGTTATATTTCTGCAATACAGTGAAAGTAGTCTGGCGATAGCCGGATCTTACACTGACAGTAGCAGTACGATAATTGCTGTCTGTATTGGCAGAAGTTGCAGTCACAGTAATCTCCTTACCGTTTACTGACACCTGACACCAATCTGCATCTACATTGTCAACGACAATGGCAGAAGAGATATCCGTATCTGCGGTTACAGTAGCACTGGAATTGGCAGCAGCGTCTAGCACGGCACGCTCTACAACGATATAACCGACATACGGTTGCTCATATTCGGAACATCCGCAAACAATGGCCGATAAAAAGAGCAAAAGTAAATATGATATTTTTTTCATTTGTATATCCATTTTAAATTAGTAAATCTGTTTTGTTAGGGGTTCTGTTCCAACTTGTAAGGATAAGCATCATACTGAAGCTGTGGAATGAACTCACATACCGATGGCGAGTTATACGGAATTTCATAGAATTTATCACCCTGAGCTATGGTATGTCCTCCCGGATATCTTCTATCCATAGTGTAGCGCCAACGGAATACGTCGAAACGACGATGACCTTCCCATGCAAGTTCCAGCATGCGTTCTTCTTCAATAATCTTATGAACATCTTTCGGACTTCCATTTTCAGCAGTAGCTATGTTTGTCATTGTCCATTCAGGTATACCTGCTCTATCACGAAGAATATTGATATCATCCAACGTAGCTTGTACGGAACCACCCTTTTCATAATTAGCTTCGGCACGTATCAGATACATTTCAGCCAAACGAGAGATGATGGGCGACCACAAATGTTTGCTCTGTTCCTGATAAGAACATTTGTTGATAGCATAAACAAGGAAAAGAGAAGACTTACCACGCTTAGTGGAAGCATCAAACACTTTAGGTTCGATACGGCCTATATGCTTGTTACCGTCCTGACCTACGACATAGTAACGAGTACCTGTATTGTAGGCTTCTTCTTGGATGGTAGCACTTTGGAATTTAGAAGCGTCTTTGGTAATAAGGAATGTACCGTCAGCCTGCTTTTCTACATCCAACTGTTTGTATTCATAGTTGGCTGTGTTAGCTTGCTTAACAGCATAAGCAAATGTCCAGTCTTCGTATACATTGTTGGGATATCCAACTGGAGTATAGTCGCCTACGCCATCTTCTACATATCTCTTCACAATAAATTTGCTACGCAAGTCCTGAGGCATATTGTTATCATTCAAATGCAGCTCCAACAGTTCCAAATATCTTGAAGAAGGAGACATTTCTTCCCAACCGGAACCATCGATGCGGATGTACATACTACCCATACGGCTGTATCCATCGTCATCTTTGTCAAGTGTACGACGTACTGCAAAAATGGTTTCCTTGTTGTCTTCAGGAATGAGTTGTGAATAAGTAGCAAAGCGGTTTCCTCTTTCCAACTCAAAACGTCCTGATGTAATTACATTGTTAGCCATTTCCCATGCACCGTCCCAATTCTCCATATAGAGATAGACTCTAGCCAACAGAGCTTCAGCAGCTTCTTTAGTAGCATAGATGTTTGATTTGGGAGTCTCTCCTTGCTGCAGTGTCAGATAAGTGATAGCATCCTTCAAGTCGAGAACCACCTGATCATAAACTTCGGCAACAGTAGAACGACTTTGAGGCAAATCATTCGGGTCACTTGTCAATTTCAAAGGCAAGCCGGGATTCTGTGTCGGATTATTAGAATAAGGCTGTGCAAACTCATTAACCAGCAAGAAGTAGCTCAATGCACGCAAATAATAGTTTTCACCCATCATGATGGTTTGCTCACGAGTGCTTTCATTACCCAATCCTTGAACAATTTCAATAATCTTATTACAGTTACCGATTACACGATAACCGAGCTCCCAAGTATATTCTGTGGTAGAGCTGGCAATGTTTCGGCTATAATCATACAATTTAAAAGTTGCACCGGTTGAAGTTCCGTTCCAAGTAACATCATCAGCACCGAAAGCCCAAAAATAGTATCCGTTGTCAATCAATCCACCGTCATTTTTCAACAAGCGATAACTTCCCTGAGACAGTTCAAGGAGGTTCTTATTGTCGAATTGTTCCTCCATCACACCATCATACATGGTAATGTCCAGGTTGCATCCGGTCATTCCGAACGCCATTCCCATGGCACCTAGTATATATTTTATTTTCATAATGTTTTCATTTAGATATTAGAAATTAGAATTGAACACTCAATCCTAAAGTAAAGCGTCTTACTGTAGGATAGCCGAAGCTTCCGGCACTACCATTATAATCTGAAGAGTACAGGATTTCCGGGTCTTGTCCTGAGAAGCTGGTAATGGTAAACAAGTTCTCACCACCGACACTCAAATTAGCAGACTTCACGCCCAATGGTTCCAACCAACGTTTCGGGAAGCTATAAGCTAAAGAAAGAGATTTCAATTTAAAATAGTCACCGTTTTCCAAATAGCGTGTAGATTCTCTATCGGCACCGTTATTACCACCATCAATCAACTGAGGATGTGTAGCGATATCACCCGGTTTTTCCCAACGGCTCCATCCGTCTTTCAATTTCATAGGCGGCTGAGAGTTACGTCCGCAGTCACGGTCAAGTGCACCGGCACGCTGTCCATTGTAAATCTTAGCTCCGGTAGCAAATGTAAAGTTAGCGTTCAAAGTGAAACCTTTCCATGTCAAATTCGTGCTGATAGCACCATTAAATTTAGGAGTAGGCACTTCATCCAACAATACACGAGTTGCCTGGTTGTAATCACCGGTAACTGTCTTATTGCCTTCTTCATCTACCTTAAACCACAATGGAGTTCCCGTTTGTGAATCCACACCTGCCCATTCGCGCAAATACCAGTTTCTGTAAGGATAACCCACAGCTGTTGCCTGTGATGTAAGTTCATCACCGTCAGGAAGGTAAGTAATCTCATTCTTATTATAGCCTAAGTTGAAGCTAACATCCCAATAAAGGTCTTTCGTTCTGATGATTTCAGGAGTAACAGTCACTTCAAAACCTTGATTCGTCATTTTACCATTATTGGCAGTCTGACGGTTATAACCTGTTACAGCAGGCAAGTGTTTCAAATAAATAAGATTCTTTACATCTTTGTGATAGTAGTCAAATACAATGCTTAAACGATCAAACAAACGTACATCCAAACCGAAGTCTAAAGTAGCTGTTTCTTCCCAAGAGAGGTCGGGATTTCCCAAGTAATTGGAATACAAACCCACTTTGCTACCATATTGTGTAGTACTAGCCAGCATGGTAGCCCATTCATAAGCACCATCAGGTAAGTTACCGGAAATACCATAAGAAATACGGGGTTTCAATTCATTCACCCATTTAAGATTACTCATGAATTCTTCCTTATGCATACTCCAACCACCACCGACAGACCAGAAAGGAGCCCAACGTTTGTTAGAACCAAACTGTGATGAACCGTCTACACGGAACATTACCTGAAAGAGGTATTTATTATCGTAAGAATAGTTACCGTTAAAATAATAAGCGGCATTTTTCTTCTCAACTTTAGTACCGCCCACTTTAGGATTAGCCACACCACCGTTCAGAATTTCATTACCTTGGAACATCTGTGAAGCCTGACCGGTCATGCTATAATAACGATATTCATCGTAGTCATAACCCAAATACGCGTTGATTTCGTGTACATCATTGAAAGTCTTTAAGAAACGAAGCAACTGGCTGGTATAAATGGTACGGACATTAGAATTACTGTTGTAGATAGTACCCTGGAGTGATTCTTGTCCCACTGCCATCGGGTCATAGTAATTCTCACCATAACTATTGCTCAATCCCACTTTGTTATTAGAAACAAAAGTCAACCAATCAAAAATTTTATAGTCGAAACCGACACCGATATCCATAGCGTTAGAACGTGACTTACCCCAGTTCAAACGATTGTTGTACAGCCAGTTGGAGCTTCCGTCAGAATACCAGTAATCACGTGGGTCTGCAGTTGCAGCATCTTCTTTACTCGGTCGGCCTTCTGTTCCGATTTTTACATTGCCCTGAGAGTCATAGGGAGTATCCCATGGAGTATAGCTAGTGTGAGACAAACCATACTGCTGATCGAATGTCTCCTTATAGCTGGTAGACAATTTGGCTCTCAATGTCAAACGGTCATTAACAATATAATCAGTGTTCACTCTCAACGTGAAACGGTCATAATCATATCCTTTGATAGCACCTTCTTCTGTATAATAGTCAGCAGAAATATAAGATTTTATTCGGTCATTACCATACTTATATCCGATGTTGTAGTTCTGTGTCAGAGCATTCTGTGTAGCAAAATCCCACCAGTCAAAATTCTGTTCCTTCAAATAAGGCTGAAGCCACTGTTGGTCTTGTAATGTTCCGGCATTGGTATAAGCGGTAACCAGATAATCATAATATTCGGCACCGTTCATCATTTCAAGGTTACCCTTTTGCAATTGAGAAATACCGAACTTCACAGAAGCATCAAAAGAAGAGCCACCGGTAGTGGCACGTTTAGTAACAACCTGTACTACACCGTTAGCACCACGAGAACCGTAAAGTGCCGTAGCCGAACCGTCTTTCAAAATAGAGATACTTTCAATATCATTCGGGTTCAAATCAGCCATGGCATCACCTACTACACCATCAATAACCCAAAGAGGCTCTGTATTACCACGAAGTGAACCGGTACCACGTACCCGGATACTTACACCGGCACCCGGTCGACCGGAAGTAGGTGTAACTACTACACCGGCAACTTTACCCTGCAACATATTGGCCACACTTGGAGTAGTAACCGTCTTCAATTTGTCTGATTTTACAGAAGCGATAGAACCGGTGATAGAACTCTTGCGTTGTACACCGTAACCTACTACCACTACCTCATCCAAAGTCTCGGTATCTTCTTTCAAAATCACTTTCATCGGCTTGCCGTCCCACACAATCTGCTGTTCTGCATAACCCACAAACGAGATAACGATTACATCGCCTTTCTTCACGTTAGAAATGATAAAATCTCCGTCTATACCAGTAATACCTCCATTGGTTGTTCCTTTTACAACGACTGAAGCTCCGATAACGGATTCACCATTTTGGTCCAATACAACACCTGTACAGGTATTGTCCTGCTGCACGATAGATACTCCTGTAGCTGCTGCGTGAGGCGCTGCCTGCATAAATCCGGTAGAAAAACCAGATAAAAGTAGTATCGCACTTACTAATTTAAGTTGCTCTCTTCTCATAGATTTTAATTTAAGGATGTGTTTACTGTTAATTGAATAAAATGCGTTTGTCCACGCCCGCTCTGTAATAAGTTTTTGCCTTTACACATGTTTTAAAATTAATAAATTGATTATTTTTTAAGTACAATTATATTTTGGATGCAAATATACAAATACAAATATTAAATACAGCACATTATTGATATTTTTTGTAAAAAGGTAATAACAAACATCTAAGGAAGAAGGCAATCATCACGTAGGTTCATTTTTATAACAAGCCGAAAGCAAAGGATATATGGATATTAAAAGAAAATATTTATCTTTGCCGAAATTAGAATGCTTGGTTCCAAGCAAAAGGACTAAAATAGTTATTATTAAAGCATTGATAACTAATGCTGTTTACAAACTTAGTATTTTTATTCTAAGTATCGAAGTTTTCTCACAACCTCTTTCTGTAAATAGTGTTATCTTTGCACATCCAAACAAAAGAGATTGAATATGAAAATTATTTCGAGTACCCATCTAAAAGAGCTGGACAAATACACTATAGCCAATGAACCCATAGCCTCCATTGACTTGATGGAACGAGCTGCCCATGAACTGACACGTGCCATTATGCGCCGTTGGAATAACTCTTTCCATATCGTCGTTTTTGCCGGCCCCGGAAACAATGGAGGAGATGCATTAGCCGTAGCACGACTGCTGTCACAACAGAACTATCGGGTAGAGGTTTTCCTGTTCAATACCAAAGGAGAATTATCCGAAGAGTGCCAAATCAACCTTGCCCGCCTGAAAGAATGTGGCTCTGTCTACTTTACAGAAGTAAGTACAAAATTTGATCCTCCTGTACTGACAGAAAAGCATCTGGTAGTAGACGGACTATTCGGTTCCGGCCTCAACAAGCCATTAAACGGAGGATTTGCCGCGGTAGTGAAGTATATAAATGCTTCCAAATCGCCGGTAGTAGCCATCGATATTCCCTCAGGATTAATGGGAGAAGACAACACCTATAATATAAGGCAAAGTATCATGCGTGCAGATGTGACGCTTAGTATCCAATTGCCCAAACTTTCGTTTTTCTTCCCTGAAAACGAAGATATTGTAGGCGAATGGGAATTATTGAATATCGGATTGAAGACTGAATTTATAGAAACGGTAGAAAGTTCTTTCTTCACCACGGAAGAAGCAGAGATACGTAACCTTATCAAACCGAGAAAGCGGTTCGCACACAAGGGAACATTCGGTCATGGACTATTAATTGCAGGTTCTTATGGCATGGCCGGAGCTTCTATCTTATCGGCCCGTGCATGTCTGCGTTCAGGTATCGGACTGCTGACAGTGCATGTTCCTATCCATAACCATGATTTAATGCAATCTACTGTACCCGAAGCTATTGTACATACCGATATACATGAACGTTATTTTGCTGAGCCGACCGATATTGACCGCTATCAAGCGATAGCCATCGGTCCCGGACTGGGGCAAGAAGAAGATACCGCCCTCGCTATGATGGAACAGATACAGAACTGCCCGCTACCGTTAGTACTGGATGCTGATGCCCTGAATATTCTAAGCACCCACCGCAGTTGGTTAAGCCGACTGCCGAAACGCTGTATCCTCACTCCCCATTTAGGTGAGTTGGAACGCCTTATCGGAAAGTGTATGGATACCTACGAACGCTTAGTCAAGACTAAAGAACTTGCCGCTTATCTGCAAAGCTACATCGTAGTAAAAGGTTCCTGGAGTGCCGTGGTAACCCCGGAAGGGAATTGCTATTTCAATCCGACCGGTAATCCCGGTATGGCAACAGCCGGAAGCGGTGATGTATTGACCGGTATCCTACTTTCACTATTGTCACAAGGACATTCGCAAGAAGAGGCTTCCCGACTGGGTGTCTATGTACATGGCTTAGCAGGAGACATTGCCGCTCAGCAAAAAGGAGAAATAGGTATGACTTCAAGTGATATCGTAGAAGCACTTCCTGCTGCTTGGAAGAAATTAAGCGAAACAAAAGCCGGATTTACAAAAGAATAGCTATATTTGCCCTTACCTATATAAGAAAAGGAAATTATGAAAAGAGGATTAATAATTGCAGCAGGTATACTGATTTCATTGAGTAGTGCTGCACAGGATTTCAGTAAATATACTCCGGGAACCATGGGAGAAGGTGTCGTTTATTACTTGCCCAAAACCGAAATAGAACTGGAAGTAGTGGCTACCAAAGTAACCTATACACCGGGAGAATTATGCCAGTATGCCAACAGGTATCTACGCATGACGAACATCTCGGCCCAACCAGAAACCTACTGGGAAATAAAAAGTATCAAAGCGAAAGCTATCGGTGTCCCCGACCCGGATAATGCATATATAGTGAAACTGAAAGATAAAAGTGCCGCTTCGCAAGTGGAACTGACCAACGACGGTATTATCAAAGCTATCAATACGACTTCACCGATAGAAAAAGCGCCGGCAACTCCGATTGCAAATACAGCCAAAAGACGTATAGATCCGCGCAGCTTTATGACTGAAGAGATTCTCAGCACCGCTTCTACTGCAAAGATGGCCGAACTGGTAGCTAAAGAAATCTACAATATCCGAGAAAGCAAAAACAGCCTTACCCGCGGACAAGCAGATTATATGCCCAAAGACGGTGCGGCACTGAAACTGATGCTGGATAATCTGGACGAACAAGAACAAGCCATGACGCAAATGTTTGCGGGCATAACCGACCGTGAAGATAAAACCTTTACTATCCGCATAACTCCCACAGAAAGCATGAAAGATAAAATTGCTTTCCGATTTTCAAAAAAATTGGGTGTAGTAAGTGATGAAAACCTGGCAGGAGAACCTATCTATTTATCTGTCACCAATCAGGAAACGTTACCTCCGGCAGACGAAAAGGCAAAGGACAAAAAGAAAGTGGACGGTGTTATCTATAATATCCCGGGCAAGGCATCAGTCACTGTTGCCAGCCCCACCAAACGATACTTTGAAGGTGAGCTCCTCATTACACAGTTTGGAACCACCGAAGTATTAGTGGATAATTTATTTAATAAGAAAATAAACACACGAGTACTTTTCGATCCCAATAACGGAAAAATTGTAAAAATAGACAAAGACTGACAACTTCGATTTGCTCCAATCATACATACTGCCTTTATCCATTCACCGCATACTGCCCCATGGATAAAGGCAGTATTTTGTTCTATAGAAAAAGCCCCATATACACTTGTTAATAGTTGATATAAATAAGTTTAACGAGTTTTTTTTGAACAGTATAAAAGCCATTTAGGACAGTAAACTACCAGAATAATTGCTGATTTTTGCAATCACAAAACAACTGAAAAGATATTAGTTTTACTAACTTAATAAAATGAAAGTATGAATACAACTACTCAGACAGCAAGCCTTGGAAATGTGAAGAAGGTATTTATGATGGCCACAGCAGCCGAAGCCGTTTTTATTCTATTGTTGACTGCATTCTTTGCATAAGACCGACAGGCTGAAAAAAGAAGCTGCTGCAATCGATTGACAACACAATCCTTTGCAGCAGTTTTCTTTTGGGAGTTTTTAAATAATAAGGGAGAAGCCCTATTTCTTTATGTTAGCTTCTTCCAATCCATATCCTTTTTTCTTATTTTCCGCTTTCAACCAAACCGCAAAGAGTAAAGCCGCTACACCAAAACAAGCAAAAATGCACATTGGCAACGTATAATCATAAGTCTGCATACCATCTACAACCGGGCCTTTGCAATATTCATTCAGCACATAGCCAATCAAAGCAGGAACACCCATCAATCCCCAATTCTGCACCCAGAAAATAAGAGCATAAGCAGTACCCAATTGTTTTTCGGGAATAATTTTAGGAACAGAAGGCCACATAGCCGACGGAACCAATGAGAAACCAATCCCCAATACAATCATCACAATAGTAGCAAACCACCAAACATTGAGTACCGGCAATGCAAACATGGTATGTACGAAAATTAAAAGAACAGAACCGATAATCATCAGGGTAGCCCCTTTGCCGATACGATCGTATATATTACCGAAGAATGGAGTCAAGAACAAAGTTCCCAAAGGCAAAAGACTTGGAATTGTTCCGGCAAGTTCTGGATCTACATGGTATTTCTGTACCATCAAATCAGTGGCATATTTCAAGAAGGGGAACACGGCAGAATAGAATAACACACAAAGCATGGCAATCAGCCAAAAACCCTTATTAGTGATAATCAGCCAAATATCTTTCATACGGAAAGGCTCTTCCGGTTCTGCGCCCTCTTCTTCTAACGAAGCATCCAGTTTCTTATCATAAAAGGTGTAAATAAAGAAAGCTATCGTACCAATACAAAGCATGATGAGACAAAGTAGCAACGGAGCCGGAATATTGGGATGGAAAGTACCATCAGCATCAGTAATTCCAAAAAAAGTAGCAATAGGAACCGTAACGGCTAATGCCAACATGGTACCCAAACGAGCTGTAGCCATCTCCATTCCCATAGCCAAAGCCATTTCTTTACCTTTAAACCATTTTACTATGATTTTTGAGACAGTGATACCGGCAATTTCCACACCTACCCCGAAGATGGCATATCCTAAAGCGGCTAAACCAACCTGTGTCTTCATACCAAAAAATGTATCACCGACAGGGAAAGTAGTTGAAATGGCGTAATATTTTAATCCGCAACCCAGCACCATCAGAACACAGGCTCCCATTCCGGTGAAACGAACTCCCATCTTATCAAGGATAATACCTCCGATAATCAGCATGAAAGCGAAAACATTAAACCAGCCATACGCACTTGTAAAGATGCCGTAATCAAGGCTGTCCCATAATAGTTCTTTTTCAAGCATCGTTTTGAGAGGCGACATTACATCCGTCAGGAAATAACCGCATAACATGGTGAAAGCCACCAGCACCAACACACCCCACCGAAGTGCTTTAGAGTCGTTGAGCTTTTTTTGAATCTGTTCTTTCATTTCTTTTATAAGATTTTTGATTAATAGTTTTTCATATTCGAATGGACAAAGATACAGATTTTTAAGAAGAGAAGAACATTTCCATAAAAAAGTTCTATCTTTGCAAGATGAATAGTCCCGAATTGTCATCGGGAAAAAGACTTTTATAAACTTAACTTATGTAATTATGAAAAGAAATAAAACATTGGTTGTTTGTGCCATGCTGGGTGGAAGCATCATGTTTTCATCATGCATCGGTTCTTTTGGATTATGGAATAATCTGAAGGATTGGAACCAAGGAGTCAGCAACAAGTTTGTAAACGAACTTATTTTCGTTGCTTTCCACATTGTGCCCGTTTACGAAATCGCTTACCTGGCAGACGTTTTGGTACTCAACTCCATCGAGTTCTGGAGTGGTTCCAACCCTACGGCTTCTATTGGTGAAGTGAAAGAAGTAAAAGGCGAAAACGGTGAATATTTGGTGAAGACAAACACAGATGGTTACACCATCACTAAAAAGGGAGAAGAAAAATCTGTTGATTTGGTTTACAACAAGGACAACAATACCTGGAATGCTGTAGCCGACGGACAAAGCTTCGAACTGGTAAAAATGAACGAAGACGGAACTGCAACTGTCAGTATGCAAAACGGTACCTCAATGACTGTCACTCCCGATGCTCAGGGTGTAGCAACTGTAAGAGTAGCAGCCGGAAGTTCTGTATTCTTTGCTGCCCGCTAATACAACTTTTTTTATAGTAAGAAGGGGTTGTGTCCAAACGTGGATAATGCTGTCGTTTCGTTCGTAGGGGCGAGGTTCGCTCGCCCGAAAACAGTTTACTTTGTGTCTTCGGGCAGGCAAACCCTGCCCCTACAGCTGACGATGGGATAGGCCGGTTTAGTTTTGACATACTCCCTTTCCTTTTAGTTACCCCAAATACCATGAAAAAGCAAATTATCTTAAGTGCTGTGCTCCTGTTATTACTAGGTTCCTGTGCACAACCAAGTCAAACCAACGATTCAAAAGCCATTGACATCGCCGGCAGTATTGAACAGCTCACCGAATTAAAGGTGTCTCAATTAGGAAAAAACATCCGTTACGTACCGCTGGAAACGACTGATTCTTCTTTAATAGGAAACTCATACTCCATCAAACTCCTAAAAGATAAAATCTTGGTGACAACCGGCTCTCGCTGTCTCGCATTCGACAAACAGACAGGAAAATATTTGTGCAGTATAGGACACAGAGGAAATGACCCGGAAGGATACAGCAATGCAATGTACTACGTCCATCCCCAAACCGGAACTCTTTACTTTCATCGCCAACCAAATAAATTGCTCAAATACAGTCAAGAAGGCACATTTCTGGGAGAAGTCACACTGCCCAAGAACCTGACACAAGGATTTTGTGCCACTTTTACCGATTCGCTTATTATCGGCCATTATGGGGAAGCCATTGGAATTCCCTCTTCCAACAATAAGTTGGTATGGTTTAACGAAAAAGGGGAAGCAAAAGACTCTATAAACAACAGCAACCCTTATGTTGAGCAAACTATCACTCCCAATGATATTGCATCCATCTCAGTTCTTCATGGAAAAACAGGGAAAAAAGCCTTCGGAATGTTAGGCTACAATGGGGTGATTATTTTAGAATCTAAAAATGGAAAGAAATACTATATGCCGGTAAATTACCCCACCGTATGGAATAGCGGAAATGATATCCATTTCAGAGAAGCATTGAAAGACACCATCTTTACGATAAAAGGGAATGAAATGCAACCCTATCTCACATTTAATATAGGCAAATGGACTTTGCCGACTGATAAGATTGGAGACAAAGAAGGTACGGAAGAATATATCACCGTTTCATATGTCATGGAGACTCCGCAAAATATCTTATTCCAATGCATACAAGGAATATATAGTCGGAACATACCTTTCACCGGAATCTATGATAAGGCAACCGGAAAGACTTATATGAATAAAAACGAAGCCGGATTAACTGATGACTTGAGCCGGTTTATGCCTTTCTTTCCAGAAACACACTCGGAACAAGGAGAATATGCCTCTTTACAGGAAGTTGGAGATATCCAGAAATGGCTGGATGAACATCCTGAAACTGCCCAAGAAGGAAAACTGAGTTTTTTGAAGGATATAAATGAAGATTCCAATCCGGTTTGCATCATTGTAGAACCATAAATAAAATATAATAAGGCTGCCTATAAGTATCACTACTTCGGCAGCCTTTCTTTCTTCATCTCTATGAAGATTACAGTATGCTAAATTTTAATCACGTCCTCCACCTAATGCCTGATAGAGGTTTATCATACCTTGCATCTCTGTAAAGCGATTCGCCACTTGGCTCAATTGCGCACTGAGCAATGTTTGCTGAGCCGTCAATACTTCCAGATAAGTAGTATTCCCATGTTTCATCAACAGAGAAGTGCTCTCAAGAGCTTTATTCAGCGATATAATTTGTCTATCATAATAAGCCGACTTCTCCTGCGCTGTCTGATACTTCACCAATGCCTCATTGACTTCACTTCCCGCATTCAACAAAGCCTGTTGAAAACTTAACTTTGCTTCTTCCTGTTGGGCTCGGGCTATCTTCAGCTGTGCAATATTCGCACCTTTATTAAATAATGGTTGCGTCAATGAGCCAATAGCTGTTGCTATAAATTTGCCCGGATTAACAATCATACTTCCAGCAGAGTTTGTCCATCCGGCATTTCCACTCAACATAATAGAAGGATAGAATGCAGACCGTGCCTGATTAGTAGCATAGAAAGCCGCCTCCAGCGAACGTTCCGCACTACGTACATCGGGGCGGTTGGCAAGCATCTGTACAGGAATACCTACTGATAGGTTCTTCGGTAAACCGTTGGGACTATTCCATGTATCCACCCCAACGAGTAAACCGCGCTGAATAGCATGAGGAGCTTCTGCCAATAACAGCGAAAGGCTGTTTTCTACCTGATTAATCTGTTCTTTCAAGTCGAGAACAGAAGTGCATATAGTATAGTATGTAGCTTCCATTTGTGAAACAGCCGCCTCATTCGCCAGTCCCGCCTCCATCAAGGCACGGGTAGCATCTACGGTTTCTTTCCATGACTGTTCAGTCCGGATAGAGATTTCCAGTTGGTTGTCCAGCATCAGCAAAGTATAGTAAGTATTGGCTATACCGGCTATCAGCTGGGTCTGGACAGCCTGCTTGTAGTCACGACTCTGTTCGAGCAACGCCTTTGCCTGACGTTTCGCATTACGGATACGCCCGAAGATATCTATTTCCCAACTTGCCGTAACCGGTAAAGTATAGGTTTGTACAGCCTTTCCTTTATCAAAACTGCTAACTGTTCCCTGTGGTGACAAAGCGAAAGAAGGCAGATAGGCCAATTTAGCTGAAAGCATGGTAGCTTCCGCCTCCTTCACACGCCATTGTGCCGACTGCAAATCCGTATTGTTCTGCAATCCCTGCTCTATCAGCCCCTGAAGCTGCGGATCGGTAAAGACCTCCCTCCAGCTCAGATTGCCGATATTATCCAACGTATCAGCAACCACAACCTCTTCCCCATACAAATTATCGGGCACCTCGGTTGCAGGTTTATAGTTGGTATATATGCCGCAGCTACTCAGTGTGAGGGCTGCGACAGTTGATATAATGATTTGTTTTTTCATTCTTATACTATTTAATTATGCACACATCCGGGCGGTGTCAAAGCTAAAACAACCTATCATATTGTCATTCTGAGCATCACCCTACGATGTTAATGCTTTCCTTTTTCTTCAATGTGGTGCTGTCTTTCTTCTCTTGCTTCTATACATTCTTCCTGAATCTGCCAATCGGACGCCGGCTGAAACTGAATAGGACGTACCTTTTCCTGCAAATATTGGAATACGATAAACAAAGAAGGTACAATAAACAGTAACGCCAGCGTACCAATCACCATACCGCCCACAGTACCTGTACCCAGTGAACTGTTACCATTAGCACCTACCCCACTGGCAACCATCAACGGGAACAAACCGAAAATCATGGTCAAAGCAGTCATCAAGATAGGACGCAAACGAGCCTTGGCGGCAGAAAGTGCGGCAGAAGTCAGACTCATACCTGCCTTGCGGCGCTCAGTAGCATACTCGGTCAGCAAGATGGCAGTCTTGGCAAGCAAACCAATCAACATAATCAAACCGGTCTGCAAATAAATATTGTTTTCCAGCCCCATCATCTTCGCAAACAGGAAGCTACCCATCAAACCGAACGGCACGGAAAGCAATACGGCAAACGGAATAAGGAAACTTTCATAAAGCGCACTCAAGATGAGATAGATCATCAGGAAGCAAATACCAAAGATGATAATAGTCGTGCCTCCCTGGTCGGTCTCTTCACGAGTAATACCACCGAAATCATATCCGAAACCTTTCGGAAGTGCTTGTACGGCAGTCTCCTGAACAGCACGGATAGCATCACCGGTACTATACCCTTCAGCAGGCATCGCGTTCACAGCAATGGAGTTGAACATATTGAAACGGCTCAATGATTCTGCGCCATAACTGCGGGTCAATGTCACAAACTGGCCGAGGGGAGCCATCTCGCCATTCGACATACGCACAAAGATATTGTTCAACGAGCTTTCATCCACACGATATTTAGGATCAGCCTGAATCATCACCTTATATACTTTAGAGAAACGGTTGAAGTTGGAAACATACTGTCCGCCATAGTAGCCCGACAACGTACTTAACACCGCATCCGGAGTGATGCCGGCGCGTTTACATTTAGACGCGTCTACCTCTACCGTCCATTGCGGATAACGGATATCAAAGGTAGAATAGGCCATCGCAATTTCGGGACGCTGGTTCAAAACGCCCAGATATTGCTGGGTAGTATTGAAGAAAGTACCCACATCACCACCTTGTTTATCCTGCATGTGGAGTTCCAACGCATTACCCATACCATAGCCCGGAATCATACCCGGAGAGATGGCAAACACACTGGCATCCTTGATGTCTGCGGTACGGCCATATACCTGCCCGATTACCGCCTGTACATCATTCTCTTTTCCTTCACGCTCATCCCAAGGTTTGAGTTTCAGAATCAGCATACCGAAAGAGTTACCCTGACCTGCCAGCAAACCATAACCGGCCACACGCTGCACATGCAATACCTGCGGAATATCCATCATACGCTTTTCGATACGCATCATTACGTCATTGGTCGTTTTCAATGAACTACCTGCCGCCGTACTGACATTGACAAACACAACCCCCTGGTCTTCATCGGGCACCAAACTGGTTTTGGTGGTATTCATCAAGAACGCCAACAATACTACCGAAGCCGTGAGAAGTGTCCATACCATCCATTTGCGTTTGATAAAGAACAACACCCCTTTCTTATATCTTTCAATCATCACATCAAAAGCCGCATTGAACGCTTTACGGAAACGTGCCGCAAAGTTGTTGTTCACCGTACCGTCTGCATTGATATACGGTTTCAGGAACAAAGCGCACAGTGCCGGACTCAGCGTCAACGCATTGACGGCAGATATACCTACAGCGACCGCCATTGTCAAACCAAACTGTGTATAAAAAGTACCGGAAGTTCCGCTCATGAACGAAACCGGAATAAACACCGCCATAAATACCAATGAAGAAGAGATAACCGCATTACTGATACCCTTCATGGCATCGATACTGGCCATATAAGAAGAGCGGTAGCCCACATCAAAACGTGCCTGCACCGCCTCGACGACGACTATGGCATCATCTACCACCGTACCGATGACCAGCACCAAGGCAAACAAGGTAATCAGGTTGATACTGAATCCGGCTATCGACATAAAAGCGAAGGTACCAATCAAAGATACAATGATACCCACCAACGGAATGACCGTAGAACGGATATCCTGCAAGAATACATACACAATCAAGATGACCAAGAAGATAGCCTCAAACAAAGTCTTCACCACCTCATGAATAGATGCATAAAGGAAATCGTTGGAACTCATCACTTTGGTCAGCTCCACCCCTTTCGGCAAATCCTTGGCAGCTTCTTCCAGCAAAGCATCAATGTTATTGTTCACTTCCGTAGCATTAGAGCCGGCCGTCTGGAAAATCATACAAGAGATACCGGGGTGTCCGTCCATCGCACCATGATAGGCATAACTCTCTTCACCCATCTCAATATCGGCAATCTCTTTCAGTTTCAGCACCTCACCATCATCTGAAGACCGAATCACAATTTCACCGAATTCTTCCGGAGTAATCAAACGGCCTTTATACTTCATGGTATATTGGTAAGTCTCATCAGAGTTCTCACCGAATGAACCGGTAGCCGATTCTATATTCTGCTCTGCCAACACCTGAGTAACATCCGATGGAATCAGTTTATACTGAGCCATCACGTCAGGCTTCATCCAGATACGCATACTATAGTCTCCACCCATAATCATCATATCACCTACTCCCTGAATACGGAGAATAGAAGGTTTCAGGTTGATACTGATATAGTTGGAAAGGAATTTCTCATCATACGAATCATCCGGACTATAGAGTGAGAACATCTGCAAGATACTGGTCTGACGCTTTGAAGTGGTCACGCCCACCTGGGTTACTTCGGCAGGGAGCTGTCCGGTAGCCTTGGATACGCGGTTCTGCACATTGACCGCCGCCATATCGGGGTCTGTCCCCTGTTTGAAATACACAGTAATGTCTACCGTACCGGCATTGGTAGCGGTGGAAGTCATATAAGTCATGTTTTCCACACCATTAATCGCTTCTTCCAACGGAGCGATCACACTCTTTTGAAGCGTTTCCGCACTAGCGCCGAAATAAGAGGTGTTTACCTGGATGGTAGGCGGAGCAATATCCGGATATTGCTCGACGGGCAAAGTGAACAGCCCGATGATGCCCACTACGACTATCGAAATAGAGATAACTGCCGATAGGATGGGGCGTTCTATAAAGGTTCTTAAATTCATTTTCTTTCTTAGTTTTGTTTTACTTTAATCGAAGTACCTTCACGCAGCAAACCTACGCCTTCGGCAACAATGATATCTCCTTCTTTCAAACCATCGTTCACGATATATTCCTGACCGCCGTTTACACGGGTCACGCTGACGGGAGCCGATTGCGCCTTGCCATCTACTACCTTATATACGTATGTAATATCCTGAATTTCGAAAGCGGTTGCTTGAGGGATAACCAGACTTCCTTTCATAGTAACCGGAAGAATCACATTTCCCGATGTTCCGCTGTACAGCAAACCATTCTTGTTCGGGAATACGGCACGAAGGCTGGCAGTACCGGTATTCCGGTCAACCACTCCACTGATTGTTTCAATACGTCCTTTCTCACCATACATGGACTTGTCATTCAATTGCAATTCCACTTCCGGCATATTCTTCAATGCCTCAGCCTTAGAACCATATTGGCGGGTCAAAGCCAACAATTGGTTTTCAGTCATCGAGAAGTACACATACATATCCGAATTATCGGAAACCGTGGTCAACGGTTGCGGCAGGCTGGCACTAACCAATGCGCCTACGCGGTAAGGCAAAGTACCGATCACCCCATCCGAGGGACTTTTCACTTCCGTATAAGACAGATTATTGCGGGCGCTTACTTCCTGAGCTTTAGCCTGAGCCAACTGAGCCTTGGCGGTGAGCCAGGAGTTTTCGGCCGTCTTCAGGTCAAATTCAGAAACTACTTTTTTGGCAAACAGTTCTTTCTTGCTGTCGTATGTCAACTGTGCAGTAGCCAGTCCGGCTTTTGCCGATTCCACATTGGCCACAGCCGTCTCCAAAGCTGCCTTATAGGGCACTTGGTCAATAATAAACAATACTTGTCCTTTGCGCACAGCCTGTCCTTCCTCTACACAAAGTTTAGTGAGGAAACCGGAAACCTGCGGATAAATATCAATATCCTGACGTCCGCGGATAGTCGCCGAATAAGTAGTAGATAAAACCTTATCCGAAGGAGTCACTTTCAGTACTGCATATTCCGACTCCACTTGTGTTTCAGGCACCTGTTTACACGATGTCCCCAATGCTGCACAACCAACTAATACCATTAGTCGCATCCATTTTCTGTTCATTGTTATCATATTCCAATCTTTTAAATTCGGATGCAAAGGTAGATGGAATTTCGCAAGTCGGCGCATTCAATTATTAGCCGCCATTGTTCAATTTCGGAATATAAACCTCATTATTACAAATAAAACAGTTATTTTTGTGTCAAAATAAGAATAGATATGAAAAATCTGAATTTACCTAAAAGCGAACCATTTATAACCGGAATAGATGAAAAGATGGATATGTGCTCCAATCAGATTTTGAAGTTGGGAGATGCATCTATTTTCCATTGCCGTAGTGGAAGAGCACATATAGAAATTGATTTGCAAGCTTACGAGATGACAGAAAACACCCAACTCCTGCTTCTGCCCGGCAGCATTTTCAATTGTACTTATGCCAGTGAAGACTTCACTGTATCCTATATTATTTTCTCCGATACGCTATTCAGAGAAATCACCTCACGCCTGGACCCTTCCTTCTTCCACTTTTTAAAGGAACATCCATGCATTGTTATTCCTGAAGAACGAGTCAAGCCATTTATCGGACTAAGTTTGGCGATGAAAGACCTCTATAACGACCGGGATAACAGTTTCCGCATTCAGATATTCAAGAACTTCGTCCAAAACTTCCTATTGGATTTCTATGACAAGACACAGCATTTGTTCTTGCAGAGAAAAGTGGAAAATATCAGCCGAAAAGAAGAAATATTCAAACGCTTCATCCAGCTGATTCATAAGCACTGCACCTCCCAACGAGAGGTTTCCTTTTATGCAACCGAACTGTTCATTACTCCTCGCTACCTTTCCACAATAGTACAGGTAGTGACCGGTCAAACAGCCAAAAGCATCATAGACCAACACGTGATACTCGAAATAAAAGCATTGCTGCAATCCACCAATCTCAGCATACAGGAAATTTCTAATCGGCTTCATTTTCCCGACCAGTCCTTCTTTGGCCGGTACTTCAAAAAGCATACAGGGATGTCGCCACTGCAATACAGAAGTAACTTCGAGTAAGGAGAAAGTACTACTTGATTAAAACGTTTCATGTATAGAATAAGGCAGAAATAATGATTTGAGCTGTTTGCATAGTCGAGAAAAATAACCATCTTTGTGATATCTAAATAAAAGGCCGTTGAGTATGACTATATCTGTATATAAAACCTTTTCATTGTCAATGATTTACACGGGATTCAAGCGTGTAGGCAGTTGGTGGAACTATAAGAATGTAATCAGTCCCTTTTATCGGCTCTATTATATAGAAAAAGGATGTGGAAAAGTGTATATCAACAATGTTAGCTATGAGCTAACCCCAGGAACTTTATTCCTAATTCCCAAGTTTACTTTCCATAGCTATGAATGCAGTGACTCCATGGACCACTATTACATTTGCTTCTTCGATGATTTGGCGGGAAATGCCGGAATACCAAACCCTTCGAAGATGAATCTGAAGGTTGCCGCCCATACTACCGACCGAGACTTGGTGAAACGTTATTTAAAACTGAACCCTTGTAAAGCCTTGTCGGTGGTAGACCCTCAGCACTATGGTAATGACAAGGCTATCTACGAAGCGTGCGAGGGAAATCCGTCTTTCCGTATGGGTTCGATTATAGAAAGCGACGGCATTCTCTTGCAGTTGCTTTCCCGGTTTGTGAGCGACGAAAGCCTGAAGCAACCGTCGACGAACGATTCTTATGGGAAATTCGAATTAGTAATCGGCTACGTGAGCAAGAATCTGGACAAGCGCATTTCCGTGAATGATTTAGCGGAATTAATGTGTCTTACTCCCGACCATTTTTCAAAAGTTTTCAAGAAAATTATAGGGATGTCTCCTTGCGAATACATTCAGGTAAAGCGCATAGAGCGTGCCCAAGCTTTGCTGCTCACAACCGATTTGACCATCATGCAGATTGCTGAGAAGGTGGGAATTCTCAGCCCGGCGCAATTCACCCGCCTCTTTACAAAAATAGCCCAGTACTCGCCCAAGGAATATCGGGCGAAGCAACTGAGCATATAAATCCGTCTACACGAGCTGTCTTAAATCCCCAGCCGTGTACGCAGTTCTTTCAGTATGCGAATGTCTTCTGCCCGTATGCGGCCTTCCCTGTCGGGCGGGCAGTTCAGTATCAGGATATTATCGTTTTTAGTGCATTGCTTGTAAAGCCTTTCAAGTTCGTCAATGGACTTAAACTTCTTATCGTTGGTGTTGTAAAACCAACGTTCGCTGATGCATACAGTCGACTCCCAAGGCATATAGTAATCTTTGCCGTCATGGGTGAATATCTTAGGGTCGTTATCGGTTGGCAAATAAGGATCGCCCAAACGAAAGTCGCTAGGGAAGTAGCGGATGGGATAGCCCACCTTTTGGTTTTCGGGCAAGACCGGATGCGCATCCACGTTTTCAGGCGAACCGATACTCCAGTTAATACCGATTTGGCATTCGGGCTCTTTAGATTTGATGGTTTGGTAGATGTCCATAACCGGCCAGCGGTAGTTCTGCTTTTCCCAACCGCCGTCAAACCAAAATTCCACAATGTTTGTGTGTTTCTGAGCAATGGTTATCAGTTCTTTCAACTGCTTAATCATGTATTCATTGTAGGCCGCATCCCGAGTTTGGTCTTTCACGTCACCGTTGACTTTTCTGTCCCATAGCGAGTAGTAAAGTCCGAGGCCTATGTCATATTTCTTGCAAGCTTTAGCCACTGCTTCCACCACATTAGTCTTGTTGCCCGAGCTAGCCACGTCATATTCCGTGTATTTGCTGTCCCAAAGGCAGAACCCGTCATGGTGTTTGGCTATCAGTATGACATATTTCATGCCAGCATCTTTGGCTGTCTTTATCCATTGCTCCGCATCAACCCTGGTCGGACAATATGAAGAGGCGGGCTTGGAACCGTCAGTCCATTCCTCGTCGTGAAAGGTATTAATTCCAAAATGAATGAACATTCCGTACTTTCGAGCTATCTGTTTCTGTTGCTCTTTGCAGGGGACGGTGGAGGGAGAGGGCAATATCAGTTTTTGCCCGTAAGCGCCTTGAAGAGTCAGGGCGGCAAGGAAAAGGATAAATAATAGTTTTTTCATGTGTATAATAGAATTGTTGATTTTCTGCAAAAGTAGAAAAGATTCGTGGACGAGAATTGACAAAAACCGTTCCTCTTTTGATAAGAAAAGAGAGATAAAAAGGCCGCCTTCAATGAAGAAAGCAGCCTTTTCTTATTTATATAGGATGAAATTATTATTCAGCCAATTTATTGTCTGAACCCAGCACGTTGATAATTTTGTGCTTGTACAGTTTTTCCATGTTGTCACGAGCCGGACCTAAGTACTTACGCGGGTCGAATTCAGCCGGTTTTTCAGCAAATGTCTGACGGATAGCGGCAGTCATAGCCAAACGAGAGTCAGAGTCGATGTTGATTTTACAAACAGCAGACTTAGCAGCCTTGCGCAACCATTCTTCAGGAATACCGATAGCTGCCTTCAAAGCGCCACCAAATTTGTTGATAGTTTCAACTTCTTCCTGAGGAACTGATGAAGATCCGTGAAGAACGATAGGGAATCCCGGAAGTTTCTCCATTACAGCATCCAATACTCCAAATGCCAAGGGAGGAGGAACCATGTGACCTGTTGCAGGATCAATAGTACACTGTTCAGGAGTAAATTTATAAGCACCGTGAGAAGTACCGATAGAAATAGCCAATGAATCGCAACCTGTACGAGTAGCGAAGTCGATTACTTCTTCAGGGTCAGTATAAGTGTGGTGGTCAGAAGAAACTTCATCTTCAACGCCGGCCAATACACCCAGTTCACCTTCTACAGTTACATCAAACTGGTGAGCATAGTCTACTACTTTCTTAGTTAAAGCAATGTTTTCTTCGTAAGGCAGGTGAGAACCATCGATCATTACAGAAGAGAAACCTGAGTCGATACAGCTCTTGCAAGTTTCGAAAGTATCTCCGTGGTCCAGGTGAAGAACGATTTCAGGATGTGCACAACCTAATTCTTTTGCATATTCTACAGCACCCTGAGCCATGTAACGCAACAGAGTAGCGTTAGCATACTGACGAGCACCTTTTGAAACCTGCAAAATAACCGGAGATTTTGTTTCTACTGCAGCTTTGATGATAGCCTGCATCTGTTCCATATTGTTGAAGTTGAATGCAGGAATTGCATATCCACCTTTGATAGCCTTAGCAAACATATCTCTAGTGTTTACCAGACCTAAATCTTTGTAATTAACCATTGTTCTAATATTTATAATTGTTAGTGAATTAAATTCCACTGCAAAA
>NZ_CAOOSE010000039.1:0-28736 GCF_948499155.1 uncultured Phocaeicola sp.
TTAAACGTCCCTTTAAACTGCATCGTGCAAGTATCATATATCGGATACGTCACAAAGGATATAAAGATTACAAGCACAACAAATAACCTGTCTATAAAGTTAGAGGAAGATTCCGAAACTTTGGATGAGGTGGTAGTTGTTGGTTATGGTGTACAGAAAAAAGTAAATCTAACCGGTGCGGTTGCTTCCGTGGACTTCGAGGAACAAACTAAATCTCGTCCCATCACTACTGTGTCTTCTGCATTGGCTGGTTTGAGCCCCGGTTTGCAAGCATCATCAGGTTCTGCAATGCCCGGTGAAGACAACACTACTCTGCGCGTTCGCGGTGTCGGTACCATGAATACTGCATCTCCGTTGGTTATTATCGACGGTATGGAAGGTTCATTGAATGCCGTAAACCCTCTGGACGTTGAAAACATCTCTATTTTGAAGGACGCTGCTTCTTGTGCTATCTATGGTGCACGTGCTGCCAATGGTGTTATCTTAGTAACTACCAAGGCTGGCACACGTGATAAAATCAACATCAACTATAGCGGCCGCATCTCATTCAACAGCCCAACTCGTATGATTAAAATGATGAGTAATTATGCTGATTACATGGAGTTGATGAATGAATCATATAGAAATGTAGGAAAGTCAGATGATTTGTTCGACCAGAAATACATTGATTTATGGCGTGAGAAATCTAAAGATCCGAATGGTCTGAACGAAAACGGTGTGCCCAATTACATTGCTTATCCGAATACCGACTGGGCCGAAGAATTATTCTCGGGTGGTGTAATCCATGACCATAACTTGTCCGTATCCGGTGGTTCTGACAAAATTCGCTTCTTGTTGTCTGCAGGTTATCAGGATAATGAAGGTGTGGTAGATAATACTGCCAACAAACGTTATTCAATGCGTGCCAACATTGAAGCTAATCCGACCAAATGGTTAACGGTAGGTACTCGTACTTATGCATCACAGATGGATCGTGAAGTAGGTGACTTTTCAAATGCGAATAACTTCCTGCGCCAGTCTACAGCCGGTACTTATCCTTACTGGAACGGTAGCTACGGTTATCCGGAATGTCCTGACGAACGTGCTACGGCCAATAACCCGTTATACAAGTTGGCACGTAACGACGGTTTCAAACGTTATAACCGCTTCAATACCACTTTGTTCAGCAAAATCAAATTCTTTGAAGATTTGAGCTGGGATTTCAACTTCAACTATAACCGCTATATTTATGAAACACGCCAACATGGTGTGCCTGCTTATCAGACACGTTTCAGTGACGGTGTAATTGTTGACGGTATTACTCCACCCTCACAGTTGAGCACTAGTTTCGACTATGAATCAAACTATTCTTATACATTGGAGAACCTGATTAACTATCACCACACATTTGCTCAGAAGCATGATGTTTCTGCATTGTTGGGTTATCAGGAATTCTACAAGAACTATTATAAGGTTAATGCATCCAAGAAAGGTTTGATTGACGAATCATTGAACCAGTTCAGTGAAGCTACAGAAATGACAAGTATCGGCGGTTCTACTGAGGACTATGCCACTCGTTCTTATTTCGGCCGCGTAAACTACGCATATGACTCACGCTACTTGTTCGAGGCAAACTTCCGTTATGACGGTTCTTCACGTTTCCACGAAGACCACCGTTGGGGCTTCTTCCCATCATTGTCAGGTGCATGGCGTATCTCTGAAGAAGCGTTTATGGAATCAACCCGTTCATGGTTGGATAACTTGAAGATTCGTTTGTCTTGGGGTAAATTGGGTAACTCTGAAATCGGTAACTATGAATACCAATCAGCTTACGGAACCAGTAACTATGTATTTGGTAACAGCTTGGTTTCAGGTTTGGCTATCACAGCTTATGCCAACGAACTGTTGCAGTGGGAATCAACAACCACTACCAACTTAGGTATTGATGCTGCATTGCTGAACAACCGTTTGACTGTCGGAATCGACATTTATCATAAGATGACTTCCGGTATCTTGTATCGTCCTGCCATGGAATACGTTTTGGGTTACCATAACAACAGTGACGGTGTCAATGTGAAGGCTCCCCGCCAGAATATTGCAGAAGTAAGCAATGACGGTTTCGAACTTTCATTAGGATGGCGTGACAGAATCGGAAAGGTAGAATATTCTGTAAGCGGTAACTTCTCTTATAATAAAAATAAGGTAGACAAGTACAACGGTGAATATACCAGAACATGGGTAGAAGATCCGACCAATACATTGACTGGTGGTAAATGGACAGACAATATCGGAAAAGCCTCATCCGGCGGTAACTCTCCAGTAGTAGAAGGTCACATGTTAAACGAATATCGCTATCGCAGTGTATATAAAGGAAATGGTAAATACTTCAATGCAGACGGTTCTGTAAATCCGGCAGGTGGTCCTAAAGGTGGTATGATTCGTACGGAAGAAGATATGAACTGGGTAAAAGCCATGATGGATGCAGGTTACAAATTCAAACCGGGTAACTCAATCGGTAAAGCTAATATCTACTATGGTGACTACATCTATGCCGACGTTAACGGTGACGGTGTATATGGTGACTCTGACGACGAAGAATTCCAGGGACGTTCCAAGACTCCGAAATACAACTTCGGTTTCCAGGCTTCTGCTGCATGGAACGGATTTGATATCTCAATGGTATGGGCAGGTGCTGCCGGTTTCGACATCTATTGGGGTCCGACAGCAGGTTACAACGCTGCCAAGACAGAATGGGGTAACAACATCGCACAGCGCATTGCAGACGACCACTATTTCTATGATCCGAGCAATCCTGATGACCCACGTACAAACATCAATGGTAAATACCCGCGTATGACTTACCTTGACGGCAACGTTCAGAACAATGCATCATCTAACCGCTGGTTGTACAATGGTGACTATATCAAACTGAAGAACTTGTCTTTAGGCTATACTTTGCCACAAAAATGGGTAACAAAAGTAGCAATGCAGAATGCACGTATTTATGTTTCTGCAGAAAACTTACTGACAATCACTTCTTTCGAAGGTCAGGACCCGGAATCAGCAACCGGCATGGGATACTCTCCATTTAGAAGTATCGCCATCGGTGCTAACATAACATTCTAATAACCTTAAGATACGAACTCATGAAACTATTTACAAAATTATTTATATTATCAGCTGCGGTAACAGCTTTAAGCAGTTGCCGGGGTGACTTATTGGACACCGTGCCCTATGACAAAGCGGCATCAAACTCCATGTGGAGTAATGAAAACTTTTGCGAACTGGGTGTAGCCGGTGTGTACAGCGAGCTACGCGAAGACTATGTTGCAAAGAAGGCATACGAACTGGAGGCATTCTGCGCAAGCGGTAGCTGCCGTGATAATGACTACCCTATTCTGGCAGGAACAGCATCTATCGGTTCCGACCTTTTCTCAGACTATTGGAGACAACACTATGAAGGAGTCCAACGTGCAAACGATGCTATCCAGCATCTTGCTGAGGCTCCGGTTCCCGATGCATTTAAAAACAAACTAATTGCTGAAGTTAAAGTGTTGCGTGCATTCTTCTACTATAAATTGAATGCTGTTTTCAGAGGTGTTCCTTACTATGACGAACCTATCCCTGTAACAGAAGCCAAAAAGCCACGCAACAGTGAAGCGGAAGTATGGGAAGGCTGTATCAAAGACTTAACTGATGCCATCAACGAGCCGACATTGCCCGACCGTATTGCTGCCGGTAATGCACAATGGGGACATATAACCAAATCTGTTGCTTACGCATTGCGCGGTAAAGTTTATTTGTGGATGCAAGAATGGGCAAAGGCTGAATCTGACTTCCGCCAAGTAGGAAACATGGGACACAAGTTGTTCGATGGAGGTTATAAACAACTCTTCAAAGAAGCTTACGAACAAAGTGATGAAGCTATTTTCTCATTGCAATGTATCGACAACAATGGAAGTGCTGACGGTAACTCAATGAGCTTCCGTTACGGTGGTCGTACAACATTCGGTTCTTGCTGGAATACCATTTTGGCCAGCACCGACTTCGTTGACACTTATGAAAATGTAGACGGCAGCAAGTTCAATTGGGATGATTATCTTCCCGGATACTCATCCATGGATCTCAAAGATCGTGAAGTGTTCTTCCTGCGCAATACAGATGCAGATGTATTGAAGGCTGAGCTTCTTTCATTAGGCTATGAAGGTGACATTGACAAAGCAATCAAAGATATTAAGGAAAAAGTGGAAAGCCGTTTGAGCAAACTGAGCGCTGCCGCACAAGCATTATATTTGCCGGCCGGTAATGAAGCACGTATCAAAGCCGCTTACGAAAACCGTGACCCGCGTTTGGCACAGACTATCATTACTCCGTATGCTACCTACAATGGTTCGGGTAACAGTGTAGACCACACTTTTACTTCACGCTGGCCGTACTATGGTGCAGATACTGACGCTCCATTCGACCTCCGTACCGATACACAGAGCCACTTGTACTATCTGTTCCGCAAGTTTGTAGCCGAAGGTTCAAGCGAAATGACCAACCGTGAAAAATCTCCGATTGACTTGCCTATCATCCGCTATGCAACAGTCGTATTAGGATTGGCAGAAGCGCTGAACGAACAAGGCAAGACTGCTGAAGCCATCGAACAAGTAAATCTTGTACGTGAACGTGCCGGTGTAGCCCTTTTGAACAGCAATGCTGCAACACAGGTTAGCGGGCAAGACAATATGCGCACTCGTATCCAGAACGAATATCGTTGGGAAACTGCCGGTGAAGGTGTTTCCTTCTATGAAGAAATTCGTTGGAAAACCTGGAAAGAAAGCAAGTTCAATAACGCTGACGGTACTGCCGGTATGAAAGACGTTTGGGGTGTTATAACTTACAACTGGACATGGGGTGGAGACCAATACTATGTATGGCCGATACCTAAACATGAAACAGATATGAATACAAGCCTGACACAGAATCAGGGCTGGTAATAGTCCAGTCTTTTCAAGGTAAAAAGTATTGTTGAATAATAAGCCGTTTCAAAGTCATATTTGAGACGGCTTTTTTATACATATCCGAAAATAGACTGTTTTTCAGCCTTTATGGAAAATATATACATGTTTTAAGGACAAAAATAGAGTATTGCCACTATTCTTTTTTCGCACTTTTGCAGTGTGATAAATATCTTAATCTATATACCGATGAAGAAACTAACTCTATTACTACTTGCATTATTATGTGTTACACTCACATACGCATACACGGAACGCGACCTGCTCCAAAAGCAAGCCGACATCAACCGGTTAAAAGAAATACTGGTATTAGACCGCCAATGGGTGACTTATCCCGATTACAATGACCGTGCCGGTTGGGACCGTTTTTTGGGAACATTCAAAGACGAATATATCCGCCGTGGAGAAAAACGACTAAATTATCAGTGGCAAGTAGTAAAAGCCACCGATTACCTTGCTTTCGAACGCACTGGTAACCGTCAAGTGATGGAAAACCCCTTCGGTGCCAACAACAGCGCCATTGCCGACCTTCTTATGGCTGAGTTGGCAGAAGGTAAAGGACGATTTATCGACCAACTCATCAACGGAGTATTCAATGCTTGCGAGATGACTTCATGGGCATTGGCCGCACACATCATCTTACAGCCCACTCATCGTGCATTGCCCGCATACGACTATCCTGTCATCGACCTTACTGCCGGTGACTTGGGAGGGCTCCTCGCATGGACTTACCATTTTATGCGCCCATCATTTGACAAGGTAGACCCTGAGATATCACGCCGCCTGCGTCATGAGCTTCAAACCCGCATTCTCGACCCATATATGAACAATGATTCATTCTGGTGGATGGGCCGCAACTACAACGGACGTATGCTCAACAACTGGAATCCATGGTGCAACAGCAATGCCTTGATGTGCTTCATGCTTCTTGAAGACGACCGTGACACACTGGCCAAGGGCGTCTATCTGACAATGGAATCAGTAGATAAATTCCTCAATTATATCAAAGCGGACGGAGCTTGCGAAGAAGGACCTTCCTACTGGGGACACGCAGCCGGAAAGACGCTGGATTATCTCGAACTTCTTTCGGATATTACAGGCGGGAAGGTAAATATCTTCAATGAACCGATGATTAAAAACATGGGTGAGTATATCTCACGTTCTTATATAGGTAACGGATGGGTAGTGAACTTTGCCGATGCATCGGCACGCGGAGAAGGCAACTCATACCTTATCTACCGTTTCGGCAAGGCTGTAAACAGTGATGAACTGAAAGGTTTCGCTGCCTTGATGCATCAACCGAAATCTTCGCCCAACAACGGACGCGATATTTTCCGCACCCTTGCTTCCATTGCTATCGACAAAGAGTTGCAGCAAACAGAGCCCCGCCATGAGAACCGTCCTTCTACTTGGTATCCCGAAACGGAGTTCTGCTATCTCTCTACCAAAGAAGGATTGTTCCTGGCTGCAAAAGGAGGATATAATGACGAAAGCCATAATCACAACGATGCCGGAACCTGCTCGGTATGGATGAACCAAACACCGATTTTGATAGATGCCGGTGTCGGCACTTACACTCGCCAGACATTCAGCAGCGAGCGTTATACCATCTGGACTATGCAGAGCAACTATCACAACCTCCCGATGATAAACGGTGTGCCCGAAAAATATGGAAAAAAATATAAAGCCACCGAAGTAAAAGCCGGAAAGAACAGCTTCGAAGCCAATATAGCCACTGCCTATCCCGAAGAAGCCAAAGTGAAGAGATGGATACGCTCATACCATGTAAAAGGCAAACAAGCCCGTATCAACGACTCCTTCGAGCTGGAAGAAGCGACAGCTCCCAATATAGTCAACTTTATGACTTGGGGCGAAATAGACCATTCGGAAAAAGGGAAAATAATCATTCACGTCAACAATGTAAAAGCAGCATTGCTCTATGATGCCGCCTTGTTTGAACTGACCGTAGAACCCAAAAAGCTGGATGACATCAGACTGTCCAAGATATGGGGAAACACCATCTACCGTCTGTCATTCAAAGCCAAACAACAAATCAATAAAGGGAACTATTCATTTACTATAAAAAAACTATAATATGAAATTAAGAACCTCAATTCTTTTGGGATGTGCAGCTCTGTTCACTGCAACCTCATGTACTACAACACCCGCCAAAAAATCTTGGTCGGAACAAGTTATCGAAAACGCACGTGCGCAGATTGGTCTGGAAATAGATACAATTGAAGCTAGCGGGAAATGCCTCAACCCTGTTACCCTTAACAGCAAGGGAGGGGTATATTATTGCGGTCCGGCGGACTGGCGCAGCGGATTCTTCCCTGGCAGTGTATGGTATCTGTACGAACTGACCGGCGATCAGACCTTGCTTCCTTTGGCACAAAAATATACTGAAGCCATCAGCGAAGCACAACACCTCACTTGGCACCACGATATAGGTTTCATTATCAATTGCAGCTTCGGTAACGGTCTGCGCATCAATCAGAACCCTGAATACAAAGATGTAATGATACAGGCAGCCAAATCACTTTGCACTCGTTTCCGTGAAAAACCGCAAGTCATCCAGAGTTGGGACGTGAAAGGCAACAGCTGGCAGTCACAACGCGGATGGGAATGTCCGGTGATTATCGACAATATGATGAACCTTGAATTATTGTTTGAAGCCACCAAACTTTCAGGCGACTCTACTTTCTACAATGTAGCCGTGGCACACGCTGACCGCACTCTTCAAGAACACTTCCGTCCCGACGGCAGTTGCTACCATGTCATCGATTACAGCATAGAAGACGGAACAGTGCGTCACCGCCAAACTGCACAAGGTTATGCTGACGAATCAGCATGGGCAAGAGGACAAGCATGGGCCATCTATGGTTACACAGTATGTTTCCGCGAAACCAAAGACCGCAAATATCTGGATCAGGCACTTAAGACTTTCGAATTTATGAAGAATCACAAGAATATGCCCGCCGACCTTGTTCCTTATTGGGACTTGGATGCTCCCAACATCCCGAACGAACCGCGTGACGCTTCTTCTGCTTCCGTTATTGCCTCTGCCTTGTACGAAATCTGTACATATCCCGTAGAGAACCCGCAATCTTATAAAGAATATGCCGACAAGATAATGGAATCACTTGCTACAGCAGACTATACCGCACCTCTGGGCGAAAACGGACGCTTCCTGTTGATGCACAGTGTGGGAAGTATTCCTCACAACAGCGAAATCGATGTACCGTTGAACTATGCCGACTACTATTATCTGGAAGCATTGAAACGTAAAGTTGACCTTGAGAAATAAGAACCATAAAAAATAAATATAATGAAGAAATTCTTAATTCTAGCTTTCTTACTGTTGGGATGCTTTTCAATGGCAAGCTATGCTGCAAAACCCAAAGCAAAACATGTAGTCTACATCGGTCTTGACGGTTGGGGAGCATACAGTATGCCCAAAGCCAATATGCCAACCGTTAAATCACTGATGGAATCGGGATGCTATACCATGCAGAAAAGAACGGTACTCCCTTCATCGAGCGCAGTAAACTGGGCATCTATGTTCATGGGAGCCGGTCCCGAAGTTCACGGATATACAGAATGGGGGTCACGTACACCCGAACTGCCTTCACGCGTTATCGTGAAGAATAACATCTTCCCCACTATCTTCCAAATCTACCGTGACGCCAATCCAAAGGCCGAAATAGGAGTATTGAGCGAGTGGGCAGGTATCCAATTCCTGGTTGACACACTTTCTACCAACTATCATGCCGTAGCGCCGGACTATAACAAATTCCCGACCGCATTGTGCGAAATGGCCGAGAAATACATCAAAGAGAGCAAACCGTCATTGGTAGCCATCTGCTTTGACAATCCCGACCACGTAGGACACAAGGAAGGTCATGACACCCCGGCTTATTACAGCAAACTGGAAGAACTGGACGGTTACATTGCCCGTATCGTGGCAGCCGTAAAAGAAGCAGGTATGTATGACGACACTATCTTTATCGTTACTTCAGACCACGGAGGCATCAAGAAAGGTCATGGCGGAAAAACAATGGCCGAGATGCAGACTCCTTTTATTATCACAGGAAAGAACATAAAAAAAACAGGAGAATTCCAAGAAAGCATGGTGCAATATGACGTCGCTGCTACCATGGCATACATTTTCGGATTAGAACAGCCACAAGTATGGACAGGACGCGCCATGAAACAAGTATTTAAATAAGACTCCACATGAAACTACGATTAATTACTTTAGCATTAATATCTGTTTTCTTCCTGACAGCAACGTCTGCCAAAAAGAAAACTCCGGCACCGACCAACGATCGCCAGCAATGGGTGGAATTATGCTACCGCATAGCCGCTCCAGTACTTGAAAACATGAGTAAGGGTGAACTTCAGAAAAATATGCAACTCGAGCTCAGCCCCACTTGGGACGGACGCGACAAGCGTGTGGCCTATATGGAAACTTTCGGCCGACTGATGGCCGGCATTTCACCTTGGCTGGCACTGCCGGACGATGATACCGAAGAAGGAAAGATGCGTAAGCAGATACGCGAATGGGCAGTACTCTCATACAAGAATGCCATAGACCCCGACAGCCCCGACTTCTTATTGTGGGAAACCAAGTCAACACAACGATTGGTAGACGCTGCCTATATAGCAGAAAGTTTCCTGCGTGCACCCGAAGCCACTTGGCAATTGCTGGACGAAACAACTCAGAAACGCTATATCGAACGTTTCCAGCGTTTGAAAATCGTACGTCCGGCATATAACAACTGGTTATTGTTCCGTGGCTTGATTGAAGCATTCCTGATGTCGGTAGGCGAAGATGCCGACCAATATGTATTGACAGTTGCTTCCAACAAGATTAACGAATGGTATTTAAGCGACGGCTGGTACTCAGACGGTGCCGAGTTCTCGCTCGACTATTACAATGCCTACGTTATTCACCCCATGTATATTGAGATGCTGGAAGTACTGAACAAACATCGTTTCTGGACTCCTATCAGCACCAAACTGGCCATCAAACGTATGCAACGTTTCAATGTGTTTATGGAGCGTCTTATTTCTCCCGAAGGCACTTATCCCGCATTCGGCCGTTCAGTGGTTTACCGTATGGGAGCTTTCCAAACACTTGCCATGGCAGCATGGAAATACGGACTGCCCGAAGGATTGAGTAACGGCCAGGTGCGCAGTGCATTGACTGCCGTAATGAACAACATGTTCAAAGTGGAAGGTAATTTCAACGAAAAAGGATTCCTGCAATTGGGATTTGCCGGTCATCAGCCTGACCTTTCCAATTATTACACTAACAATGGCAGCTTGTATATGACCTCTCTGGTATTCATGCCACTAGGTCTGCCAGCCGACCATCCGTTCTGGAAAGATGCTGCCGAACCTTGGACTTCACAAAAGGCATGGAGTGGACAACCCTTCCCCATCGATGGACATCATTCACTCAGAACCGAATAAAGATTGACTTTAACATAATATTGTTTTAACATAGCGCTCCTCATTGTTTGTGAAAATAGTGAGGAGTTTTTTTATGTCCCTCAGCCACGGATAGAATAAAGGTTCTCCGTTGTAGAACCTTTTAGGCGAACCTTAGCTGAGATTTACAATTGTTCAATCTCTTCTATCGACAGTTCTGTATATTTGGCTATCGTAGAAAAGGGGATTCCGTCACTCTTCATTTTGCGGGCCGTTTCCGTCTGGGTCTTTTTCATCCCTTCTTTCATCCCTTTTTCCATCCCTTCTTTCATTCCTTCTTCTGTAGCTTCCCTACGAATGTCTTCTTCCACTATCCGGCTTACCCGATAGCGGTCCACCGCCTTGTCATAAGCTATTCTGTTTTCTTCCGATAAATTGGCAACAGCGGCCAATTGGTCCAAGTACTTAAACACTTGTTCCTTCAGTGCATCCGGCATTCTGTTCCAGTCATTCATATTCTTCAATGCATACATTAGTTTATCATACAATGTCTCACATTCAGCAAGTTCCTTATTGAAATAAGGGAATTGCAGATAAATTTGTCGTAGATGGGGGTTGACCACCCGTCCCGTATCCCTATCGGCGAGCACTATATCCGTACGGAATTTCTTATCCAGTCCGTCCTCCTTGAAATTCATCAGGAAGATGCCGTATACGGTACTCAGTCTATAACGAGAGCCATACGGGACACTACCTTCACATACCATGCCGTCCGTATCCTTCTCGACGGGTATCTTTATTGTATCGGGAGGCGGAAGCTCGGTCAGCCTGCCCACGGCACGGCATACATAATACAATGTACGGTCCAAAAAATGGCTGTGCCAGCGATTCTGCATCTCCACAATGATATACTCGCCACTGTCCGTGCGACAATAGAGGTCGTAAATGATACCTTTGTCATGCACATTGTCCGCATGGTCTTCCTTGTCAAGGAAACAAAGGTCCTCTATATGATGTTCGCCCGCAAGCAACTCATTCAGCAGGGTGATGAGCAGCCCTTTACTGGCAGGTTGCCCGAAGATGACCTTGAACCCCAGGTCAGTAAAGGGATTGACGAATCGTGACATACTCATTTTTTATTTGAAATCAAAAGTACGCATACTTTCGGGAACGCCCAAAAGAATACATACTTTATTTTTCCAATATTGAGATTCCGGCAGCTCCGACAAGCGGTTCTTAGAATAATGACAAAGATTGCTCCCTTTTGGCTAAAAAGTCTTGGTTTTATTGAAAAAGCCTTAGTTCTTTTTCGGAAACTCTTTGGTCTTTTCCAAATACCTCAAGATCTCTCCATTATGATACGTTGACATCCGTTAAGATTAATGCTACTGAAGTAAAAGCTAAATACAAAAACACTGAAGCTTCCAAAGGAACTGTTGTTGCTCCGACAGGAACAGCAATCAACAAAGATGCAAAAGGCGTAAGTGTTACCGACATGAAGAGCGGTGAGAAGGGTACATTGGTAGTAACCTTCACTGATAAGAATGGCGTAGTAACAACATCCACTATCGACTATCAGTATAACTAATAACAATCGCATCTGACTAACCCTCAGAACGGTTTAGACTAAATAAAGGGGTTGTCAAAACGTGGATAATGCTGTCGTTTCGTTCGTAGGGGCGAGGTTCGCTCGCCCGAAAACAGTTTACTTTGTGTCTTCGGGCAGGCAAACCCTGCCCCTACAGCTGACGATTGGATAGGCTGGTTTAGTTTTGACACACTCCCTTTTTTTGGGGGGGGCACACATTGTTCTCTTGGGGATTAAATATCATATCACAAACAAAGGGAAGTATAAGCCGTTTCTTAGGGTCAGCCAAGGCCTTTTGAACGGAAGATTATTACAGTCTCCGTCAATGGACTGTACAGTCCACTGTAGCAGACTGTACGGTCCACTGCAACGGACTATACAGTCCACTGCCGGAGTCTGTAGTAATCCGACGGACAGACGGGCATAACCGAAAGGACGAAAACGCTTAGTCCGACTAATGAAACGGCTTAGGGAATTCTAAACGCATGCAGAGCGCTTGAAAACCGAAGGAGACAACATCCGGTGACAGGTGTTTGATGGAGATTTTAAGTCTTCAAGAATAATGCCTAGCTCCCTTTTTTACTCGAACAGAACTGCCGAAAGAGAAATGCAAACCCCTACCGGCTGAACAATGGGAAGACAACGTTGGACAAATCCAAGGCATGCCAGAGGGAACAAAGCGCAGCAACAGTACATAGAGGCTCACCCCCATGAGGGTGTATCGAAACTCTCATAAACTAACAGTCGAGGATGTGTCAAAATAAAAATGACCCTTTCGAAAGAAGATGTGTCAAAACGCCCTTTTTATTGAAATCACCCTCGCTACAACTACCTGTGGCGAGGGTGACTAGAGCCGTATCGAACTCTGTTTCGAGTAATGATACGGCTCTTTTTCTTGCTTTTTTAGGATGCTCAAGTGTCAGATTAAAAGTTCTTCTTTGGTTTAATCCTGTTTTGACACCCTCAATTTCGATAAAAGGGAAGTTTTGATCCCCATTCTGCGGATGGTAACAGAAAAGCATGGAGGAAAGCTGAAAAGAATGTATTATTGCGGCTGATACACCTGCAAAGGCAGCTCTCCTTTCAATGCTCCCAAAGCGTTGAATGCCAACGAACCCATTTCATCCTCTCCCGGAATCAATACAACAGGTGCCAGATAATCTATCTGTTCACGAAGAGCACCTACACAATAATCGCTATGAGCTATTCCGCCTGTCAGAATAATGGCATCCACTTTCCCGCGAAGAGAAACATACATCGCCCCTACTTGCTTGGCAACCGTATAAAGCATGGCATCCAGCACTCCTTTATAGGGCTCCTCGCCTGTTTCGGCTTTATGGGCAATAGAAGCGACATCATTTGTTCCGAGATGGGCTATCAGGCCGCCCTTGCCGTTCAGCATCTTCTTCACCTGGCGCAACGTATATTTCCCGCTGAAACACAGTTCGGCAAACTGGTCGGCAGGAATAGTGCCTGCACGTTCCGGGCTGAAAGGACCTTCACCGTTCAAGGCATTGTTTACATCAATCACTCTGCCTTTACAGTGAGCACCTACCGAGATGCCGCCTCCCAAATGAACTACAATCAGATTCAATTCTTCATAATGCTTTCCGATGGAAGCGGCATATTTGCGGGAAACTGCCTTACTGTTTAATGCATGGAAAATAGAGATGCGTTCTATCTCGGGGATACCGGTATAGCGTGCCGTCGGCTGCAGTTCATCCACCACTTCCGGGTCGGCAATATAAGCGGGACAACCACATTTCTTCGCCATTTCATCGGCAATTAAAGCCCCCAAATTACAAGCATGCTCCATGCGTGCATGAAGCAAATCGTATTTCATCTGTTCGTTAATGGCATACACTCCGCCCGGAGTCGGTTTCAGCAAGCCGCCTCTGGCAATCACTGCATCAAACTCAATAGGGATGCCGGCCTCAGCCAACAATCGGAATATAAAATCCCTGCGATACTCATATTGCTCATTCACATGATGAAAATGCTGCAAGTCTTCTGAGGAATGGTGGGCACCTGCCGCCCATATCACTTTCTCATCTTCAAAGAGAGCCAACTTCGTGGAAGTAGAGCCCGGGTTAATGACAAATATCTTCATATAACTTTAAGGTTTTATCCGGCCACGCAAGCCAATGCTAAACTGTAATATTTCGAGTTACCTGAGTCGGCGCGTGAAGGGACAACTACCGGAGCAATGGTTCCGCGCAGCATACCGGCCATATTAGCATCACCGAACAGGGAGACTGTTTTATAGAATGTATTGCCTGATTCGATATTGGGGAATATCAACAGGTCAGCATGTCCCACTACCGGCGAACTGATGCCTTTTACCTCACCGCTATGAGCATCACAAGCTGTCTTTACATCCATCGGGCCATCCAAAAACATGGAACCGTAAGCACCGGATGCCGCACGTTCCTTTAAAGTAGCATAGTCAAGGGTATGGGGAAACTTTTCATTTATCTTTTCTGTGCAATGAATCAGCGCCACACGCGGTTCGGCAATTCCCAGACGGCGGCAAACTTCCAAATCGTATTTCAGCATGGCCTCAAACTGGGCCAATGTAGGCCGGGGGATTACTGCCGCATCCGAGAAGAACAATAATTTATTGTAAGTAGGTATCTGAGCCACTGTAATATGACTCAAGACATTTCCTTGGGGAAGCAAGCCATGCTCCTTATTAAGAACCGCACGCAACAGATTGTCGGTATTGATTATTCCTTTCATCAGCACATCGGCATGTCCTTCTCTGACCAATGCCACGCCTTCCTGGGCTGCCTTGTCGGGGCTTGTCGCCTCATAGACTTTTACATGCTCCGGATACTGCAACCGGATATATTCGGCATTCAATAAATGGGGAGTATCAGCCACCAACAGGAAATCGGCGAACCCTTCGTGCAAACTGCGGATGATAACATACTCCGTATGCGGGTCGTTAGGGCAAACCACTGCAACTCGTTTACGCTCTTTCTGCGCACGTAAACGGCTGATTAATCGGGCAAAGTCCTGTATAGGTTCCATAATCATCAGATTTTTAGCAAATATGAAAAATAAATCTGGATTTATCCCTATCTTTGCTTAGTTTCTATGAATAATTTAACTTATGAAAACTTTTCAAACATTTGACATTTCAGCAGAGTACGATGATATACACCGCACATTCCCCTGCTACAAGAAAGCACCTGTTATCGGCTTGACCGGAAACTTTCGGGATGGGGAGTGCACTTTGGCAGAAGGATATTTTACTTCCATTCTGAAAGCAGGAGGAGTCCCCTTTATCATTCCTTCATTCGATGACACTAACAGTTTGATTAACGCGCTTGAGTCATTGGACGGAATCCTGCTGACAGGAGGCGCGGACATCAATCCACTCTTCATGGGCGAAGAGCCGGTAAAGGAACTCCACAGTATTAACCCGCACCGCGACAGACAGGAACTCTTATTGACAAAGTTGGCGACCGACAGGCAAATCCCGATATTAGGTATTTGCCGTGGCATACAGATAATGAATGCCGCCCTCGGAGGAAGCCTGTATCAAGATATCCACTCACAAATGGAAGGAACGCGCATAAAGCACGACCAGGATTTAGAAAGAAGTTATGCATCACATTCGGTTCAGATAGAAAAAGACTCATTACTGCATCATTTATTTGAAAAGGATGCCTTGCCGGTGAACTCTTTCCATCATCAGGCCGTAAAAGAGGTCGCACCGGGTTTCCGTGTGTGCGCCCGGGCTGCCGACGGAGTTATAGAAGCAATGGAGTCTGCCGAATATAAATCAATGTTGGGCGTGCAATGGCATCCCGAGTGTTTCATCTTACGAGGTGACGAATGCATGATGCCACTCTTTAACTGGCTGATAAAGGAAGCCGCTTCTTTTCAGGAAGCCAAACGTCTGCACAGCCGTATGATTACACTCGATTCGCATTGCGACACTCCGATGTTCTTTGACCGGGGTATTGATTTTGCTTCCCGTGACAAGAAGATATTAGTAGACTTGCACAAAATGACGGAAGGAAGACTGGATGCCACAATCATGGTAGCCTATCTGAAGCAGTTGGAACGTACCGACGAGGCTTTGCTGGCAGCTACCGCCAAAGCCGACCGTATTTTGAACGAAATAGAAGAGATGGTTGCCAAAAACTGTACAGCTGTTGATTTGGCTTATACGCCGAACGATTTATTGCGGTTGAAAATGGCAGGAAAGAAAGCCATCATGCTGGGAATAGAGAATGGTTATGCCGTTGGCAAGGATATAAGTAATGTGGAGCGTTTCCGAAACCGCGGAGTGGTGTATATGACGCTCTGCCACAATGGAAATAATGACATCTGCGGTTCGGCGCGCGATAATGCCGAAGGACTGGGAGTCAGTGCTTTCGGAGAAGACGTAATTAAAGAGATGAACCGTGTAGGCATGATGGTAGATATCTCGCATGCCGGAGAAAAAAGTTTTTATGATGCGTTGGAAATCAGCACACAGCCGATTGTCGCCTCCCATTCTTCTGCACGTGCATTGTGCGACCATCCGCGTGACTTGACAGATGCCCAACTGAAAGCTCTCGCTGCCAAAGGAGGGGTAGCCCAAGTGACACTATACGACGGTTTTCTGCGGAAAGAAGGCCATGCAACCATTAAAGACGCCATCAATCATCTGAACCACATGGTGAACATTATGGGAATAGAACATGTGGGTATCGGTACCGACTTTGACGGTGACGGAGGCATCATCGGTTGTGCTTCTGCATCGGAGCTCATCAACTTCACCCGCCAATTATTGTTAGAAAGATATAGCGAAGAAAGTATCCGGCTCATCTGGGGAGGAAACTTCCTGCGGGTAATGGAAGAAGTACAAAGAAAATAATGTAACTTTGCAGCCGGACAAAGTGGAAGATTTAAAAGAGAAATATATGAAGAATAAGAACATTTTAACCATCCTGTTCCTGATGCTCATACTGACCGTCGTTTCTTGCGGAAACAGCAATAAGAAAAGTGACCGGATAGATGCCGTGGAGAAAGAAGTAATCAAAGCACCCGATTTTAATGCAGACAGTGCTTATGCATACGTTCAGACACAAGCGGACTTCGGTCCGAGAGTACCGAATACAAAGGCACACGAAGAATGTGGAGAGTATTTGGCTCAACAGCTGGAGAAGTTTGGAGCCAAGGTTTACAATCAGCGCGCAGACCTTATTGCCTGGGACGGAACCATACTGAAAGCACGGAATATCATCGGAGCCTATAAACCCGAAAGCAAAAAACGCATCATGCTTTGCGCACATTGGGACAGCCGGCCGTATGCCGACAATGACCCCGACCCAAAGAATCATCACACGCATATCCTCGGAGTAAATGACGGCGCAAGCGGTGTAGGTGTATTGCTGGAAATCGCCCGTCAAATTCAACAGAAAGAACCGACACTGGGTGTCGATATCATATTCTTTGATGCAGAAGACTACGGAACGCCGGAGTTTTATACAGGACAGCCCAAACAGGACACATGGTGCCTGGGTTCACAATTCTGGGCACGTACCCCCCACGTACAGAATTACAACGCCCGTTACGGCATTTTGCTCGATATGGTAGGCGGCAAAGATGCGACCTTCTATTATGAAGGCTATTCCTCGGAAACGGCACGTTCCGAAATGAAAAAGATTTGGAAAAAGGCACATGAACTGGGCTATGGCAAGTATTTCGTGAAAGCAGACGGCATTCCTGTAACCGACGATCACTTGTATGTAAACAAATTGGCACGCATCCCATGTGTAGACATCATCAATTATGATGCCAATAACGAGCGTTCTTCTTTCGGCTCTACCTGGCACACGATAAACGATACAATGGATAATATAGACCGCAATACGCTGAAGGCTGTCGGTCAAACTGTGATGGATGTAGTTTATAACGAGAAATAAAATTCAAGACAATGAAAACAATAAATGAACTTCAAGATGAGGTTATAGAGGAATTCAGTGATTTTGACGACTGGATGGACAAATACCAATTATTGATTGATTTGGGAAACGAGCAAGAACCACTCGACCCTCAATATAAAACGGAACAAAACCTGATTGACGGTTGCCAAAGCCGTGTATGGTTACAGGCTGACCTGACAGACGGCAAGGTGATTTTTCAAGCAGAAAGCGATGCATTAATCGTAAAAGGCATCATCGCATTGCTCATAAAAGTCGTATCAGGACACACCCCCGACGAAATATTAAACAGCGATTTCTACTTTATAGAGAAAATCGGTCTGAAAGAACATTTGTCACCCACACGTAGCAATGGCTTGCTGGCTATGGTAAAGCAGATGCGTATGTATGCCCTGGCATTCAAAACAAAGATGGAAGGCTAAAACCGTTTGAACGGTAAACTACCGACGGATTCACTCCATTTATTTCAGGTACAGACTTCACGGACAAACGCGGATTTCTTTTACCCTATAGATTCCGTGTTGTTCGTGCCTGAAATCAACTCTCGCGGCCTGCACGTATTTAATTCACTTTTCTACCCCTTATCAAGACCTTTTGTCCATCCGACAAGGTAGTGGCAAAGATATAATCTTCCCCACCCTCTTTCAGCTTCAACCTTTTCCGCAGTTCGGCTACCGAAGAAGGGAAATTGCGGACAGTAAGATTGGCCTTTTCAAGATTCTGCAAAAAGGCTTTCAGTTCCTTCTTGCCAAAGCCTGTCACCGACTCTACCTTGAACTTCCTTCCGGGAAAGTCAGCCACAAAAGAGGAAGAGGTATATAAATGACTATTCACATGCAACTTCTTTACAGGATATGCCTGAGTCAAAGAACGGAAAGCTCCGGCTTTCAGGATAGACGCATTCGGTTCATATAAATATGTTTCCACTTGCCCGGCCAAAGGACACGACGATAACTTCTCCTGTTCTTGAGTAAACACATAATGCTGGCTCTCCCCTGCTTGTGTACTCAGTTCACAATGAATAAGAAGATTCGATGAAATGGGGCTTTTTTGCAATAGAAGAAGCAGTTCCTTACACTCATTGTTCACAGATACAATATGTACCTCACTAACTGTTTTCAACTCTTTCAGAGCTAAAGACAAGTCCAGCATCGGTGACAGCTTTACCATTACCTTATCGGCTTTCTCAACCAGCAATGACTCCAATGCGCTAATATCCGGCTCACAATCCGAAATAGCAACCGTCTTACCTCCATGCCCGTCCCGACGGGCAGGATCCAGAAATAGACAGTCTACATGAGACATATTACGCAGGTAGTCCACCCCATCCATATGATGAATATGGATATGTTCCAGACCCAATAAAGGGAAGTTATGTGCAGCCAGCGCACATAATTCATCCTGACGCTCCACATAATCGGCATGTGTAAAGCGGCGGGAAATAAAAGCACAGTCAATTCCAAAACCACCGGTCAGATCAGCAAAAGACTCCCCTTCCACCAGATTGGCCTTATACTTTGCCGTCAACTCGGACGAGCACTGTTCCATTGACAAATGTCGGGGATAAAGCAATCCGGACAATGCATACCACGAAGGCACCTTCTGCTCCGCTATTTGTCGTCCGGATATCTGTGTCACAGCCCATGCCATATCCACACCCGGATATTTCTTCCCCTGCAAGGCAAGAGCCCGGACATCATCATGACTATGTTCCTCGATGAAACGGAGGGTTTCTACCGATAAATTCATGTTATATCTTGTTTGTTATAATACGGATTTCAACAAGCCGGGAATTTCAATCTTGCAACATTCCATTTCGGCCAGTACCTTCCGTCCTTCGGCCGTCAATGAAAAATACATCTGCCGTCTGTCATTACTCCCCAAATTACGTTCTATATAGCCCTTGTCTTCCACTGTCCTGATTACTTTGGAAGTATTCGAATGAGTCAGGTTCAGTTGCTCTGCTATCTCTCCCGAGGACAATCGCTCATACCGCGAAAGACAACACAGCAACATTCCCTCATTCAGACAAAGGTGATGCGTCTTTTCAAATCGTGCTTCAAACAATGCAATAGCCCGATAGAGGTCTCTGATTTTACATAATGTATCCATATCTTATTCTTTTGAACAGCTATTGCACAAAAATACTTATTTTTTCAATAGAAACTCATCAATAGCCTTCTTAAAAGCTTCTTTGGGAAGAGCTCCCTGTGCCATTTCCGGCTTTCCGCTCATCGGTATAAACAGGATGGAAGGGATGCTGCGAATACCGAAAGCACTCGTCAATTCAGCTTCTTTATCCGTATCTACCTTATAAATGACAATCTGTCCGTCATACTCTTTTGCAAGCTCGTCCAAAATAGGAGCTACCATTTTACATGGACCGCACCAAGTAGCATAAAAGTCGACAATCGCTGGTTTGTCACCTTCATATTTCCATTCATCGGGATTTTTCTCAAAGTTATATACCTTTTCCAAAAATTCCGCTTTCGTCAAGTGAATGACTTTAGCTTTAGAGTCTTCTGTCGCAGTCACCCGATCTGAATTAGCATTACTATTTGTTCTTCCGCATGCCGCTGTCGACATCAGTACAATTCCCAATAAAAACAATGTGATTCTTCTCATAATTATTTCTCCTTCTTTACTTGTTTATCCGCTTTAAATGAACTTAATACCAATCCTCCCATAGCGGCTCCCCAAATGGAACTATTAATGGGAGAAGACGTTATAGGGCAACTTCCTGTGGAGCATCCCACAAAATGCCAGTACAAGAAGCCGCCCAAGGCTCCCGATACAATGCCGGCAATCGTCCACCCATGCCCCTTAAAAAACTCTTTCATCATAATCTTTACTTTTAATATTAAACTAAGTACCTATACCATATATTATTTCCAATGGAAACTTTTCCAAAAGTATTTCTTGGTTTCCTATAAAACAAATTTCCTTGGGAAAATATTAAAATAATAACTTTCCTTCACTATTCCGGTCATTGTTTCGCCCATTCCAGCACCGTCGGGCTTTGCACATCTACTCCGAATGCAGCTGCCTTTTTCAGAATATTACGGGCTAACTCAGGCTTCTTCTCTTCAGGGGCATAACGAAAATAAGCCTCGGCAGCTCTGACATGAGCCGCATCGGGCATGGGGTAAGCTCTTTCTTCGGGCAAGCCAAAGTCAGAATCACTTAATTCTTTGCGTTCTTCGGTATCCAATCTATCGGACCCTGCCATTTCTCTTCTTTCCATATTGATAATAAATGAATGGTTTAAACAGATAACAGATGACAAAGCCCGAAAGATGGATAGAAAGAAGTTAATCTTACTCAATATTTTATCCGATAGAGACTCAACCTACTATATATTTAGAACTCCTGCCTGTCAATTTACGAATCAAGTTGACCAGTAGCCACGATACGCCAAATGCCACCATAGCTGCTGCCGGAATCTGAATACAAATAGGCACCCCGATGGTACGCATCAAAAGGACACCGGGACCGGTGAAGAAAAAATGAACCATATATACCCCGAATCCGCAGATTGTTAAATTAGCCAACAACTTCTGAACAAATTCCGAGCGCACATTTACTTTCTTAGCCAACAAAAAGAAAGGTATCGTCATCATAACTACATTCAAAGAGTTGTAAGTAAAGAACAGTTCAAGCAGTTCATCGCTATATTCAGGCAAAGAAGTCACATGGCGGAAACCGAAGAAAGTCACCGCAAATCCGACCAAGAACATGGGAATTCCAAAAGCCAGGATTCTGCCCAACGACCAGTCTTTATTGCGCAAATAGTGCCCCAACAATAAATATCCGTTGAAACCGGCAAAATAATAAAGCATGCCGAATGAGTTCCATGAACAGCTACCCCATAGATAAGGCGAAACATATTCATAATAATAAGGTAACAGAGTGGTAATCCCCCAAGCGGCCAAAAACCATAATTGAGCTTTCTCTGATGCTTTCTCCACCCATGCAGAAAAAATGGGTAAGTAAAGATACAGCCCTATCAACAAATAGATATACCACATGTGTACATCTAAAAGAGAAAAGTTCAACGGAATCTCTGCAATATTCTTCAATGAAACGCTCAAAGCCTGACGAGTAGCCTCTTCGCCCGAATAAGGAAAGAAATTGAGAATCACTTCCGGTTTGAATCCCAACAAACCGGTAATCCAGGGAAACAGATTATAAAGTACAGACCAAATGAGAAACGGCCAAAATACACGACTAATCCTTTTCTTATAAAAAACTGACGCTTCCCCCCGCACCGGCAACAGTAAAGCCCCTGTTATCATGACGAACAAAGGAACACAAGGACGGAGAAAGGCTCCGTAAGCCGCTCCCCAAAACTTTATTTGTTCAAGCTCGGCAGAAGGTTCGCCCGAATAAAAATTAAATGGGTCTGCACAATGACAGCAAACCACTGTAAACATTGCCACGAAACGGACAACATCCAACCAAACTACACGATTCTTAGCAGTAGATAATGTACTAGTGTTATTCATAGATGAAAATTTTATTGAAGCCGTAAAGGTATATCTTTTTTAAAGATGTTCCATGACTTTACAACAAAAAAGAAGAGGATGTTCTCACGAACACCCCCCTCGATAATCTAAATCACTATCTTAATGTGTGAAGAGAGCCTCTTATTCTTCAGCAGCTTCGGGATCCATCACAGAAACCGAATAAAATTTAAATTCGGACATTGTCCAGAAAATGCTGCCCGTGTTAGTAGCATTAACGACCAGTCGGATTTGACTGAACGGCTGTGGCGCTTCATAAATCTCGGAAGTAAATGTACCCGTAGAAGTAACCGGAAGTCCGTCTGCCTCTTTGGTAAATTTACGGATAAGAAACCAGTTGGTACCATCCGTGCTACCCACCAAGTCAAAGTCCGTCGGCTTGTTATTACCATTATTACGAGGTGCATAATAAAACTTATAGGAGCCTGTTATTTCTTCTTTCAAATTAACCTGCAGCCAGTGGGGAGCCGGTATGCTGACACTCCATGCTGTATGGAAGAAAGTACCGGTATTGCCATCCAGCAAATTGGCAATAGGTCCTTCACTCGGTTCCTGTGCATTCGTGCTCAGGTCAGCGGCAGTCAAAGCTATCGGTGTGCTCACAAAAGTAGGCAATGCCGGTTCCGAAACCTTGGAAATAGTCTGAACCGCACTTTTATCACCTGTAGGGCTAACCGTTTGTACCGAGAACTGATACTCACCATATTTCTTGCGAGTATCCGGTATTTCAATACTGTCTGCATAAATGCTGGCAGTGCGTACAGCATCTTTTTTCAACAAGTGGTCATAATAGCTCACTTCAATATAACGGATACTTGCATCTTCAGGAGTATCCCAGCGAAGCACAATGCGTCCGGAAGTACTTTCTGCTGTCAAGTTTGTAATTTCGGCCGGTGTAATCCCATCTTCATCACTGCTGCAGCTGATGTTCACCAAGGCAACTCCAACCAGGAGCATTCCGGCATAATATTTGAATGTATTCTTCATCTTTATTCTATTTTGATTAATAACCAGGATTTTGAACCAGATTCATGTTACGGTTGATATCTGTTAAAGGAATAGGCATCAAGTATTGGGTCGGACTTTCAAACTTACGCTCAAAGGTCACTTCAGTTTCTTGTGCAAACTCGTCTATGGTCTTGCCTGCAATATTCATCCCCTTAGCCTTTACACCAAAATATTCTTCGGCCTGCTTCCAACGGCGCAAGTCCCAAAAAGTCTGGTTTTCCAGATAGAACTCAATGGTGCGTTCCTGACGGACAATCTCACGCAGCTTGGCCTGGTCTAATGTAGCAATGCCATTCCATGATGTTTCTACCGTGGGGATACCGGCGCGGGTACGCACTTTGTCCAAGTAAGTCTTTGCAGTATTTAAATCATTACACTCCACACAAGCCTCGGCATATCCCAAATACAGTTCTGCCAAACGAATGACAGGCCATGGATAGAACGGCGGATTATATAAAGAGGTACGCACGTTGTAACCGGGAACCACTCCCTTTTTGTTCAGATAGCCGGTAGGTGAATAGTTATTAGTGCGCAGACTGCTTCCTGCCGGCTGACGAGAAGTATTGCCGCCTATCACAAAGTCGCATACTAATTTTCCTTGAGAGTCATCACTGTATTTATTATAGCTCTCATCATTCTGATAAGCCCCATTACCATCTGACGCACTCATGATTTCAAAGAATCCTCCTTGGAAAGCAACCCATGAATAAAAACGAGGTTCACGATTCAAGTTAAAGCGGATGGTCTTTGCATCCGGCTCACCGATAGCCGCATTTTCTTCACCCAAAGCAGTCACTTCATACATACCGTTGCCTTTCGGGAAGTCGGGGTCCTGGTCAATAGGAAGTCCGTTCTTGGTATAGAAACGCTTCAACATGGCAAGAGTCGGAGACACACCATTGTAAGCAGATCCGTTACAGAATGGAAGAGACTTGTTTTGGACACTATAGGCACCTTCCGAACGGCAATCAGCCCAGATTACTTCTTTATTGGCAGGTTCAATAATAGTATAGCGCAATCTGTGTTGCACAGGGTCGACAGGTTCTGCATTGTCATATCCGTCCAACATATAATCTGTATTGGTATAAAGACTGTGTCCAGCTCCTTCTGCCGCACGAATCGCTTCTTCATAAGCCACCTTAGCCTTCTGCCATTTCTCTGCACTATATGCTTGAGGCATCAATGCCGCTCCGTCTTTATTGACAAAGTTGGAATAGAATTCGCTGTTTCCGTTAAACAAAGGGGAAGCGGCATAAAGCAGCATTCGTGCCTTTAACGCCTTGGCAGCCACACTTGTAGCCAATCCGTAGTTCTCATTGATACGGGTTGCAGGCAGTTCGGCAGCCGCCTCATCAAACATCTGGCAAACATAATCCACACATTCATCATAAGGCGAACGTGCTGCATATTGGTCTGCAGGAGTAGTAAGTGACGGTTCTTCCTTCACCAGAATAACCGGTCCATAGTTACGTACCAGCAAGAAATGATAATAAGCTATCAAGAACTTAGCCTGGGCAATATAGTCCGCCTTAATAGAAGGCTCCAATGCAGGAACCATATCAATATTGTTCAGCAAGATATAGCATTGCTTGATACCTTGGAACAAAGAGTTCCAGTACGAGATAACCGGATTAGAGGCTGAATAGTTACCTTTAGGAAAGGCAGCAAATGTTTCATGCTCAAAAGCCGTTACCACTTCATCAGAAGTAAAGAGGTCCAATGAGCCCGTACCGCTTCTCGGATTAGGAATATATGCATAGCACGAATAAACAAAACGTTTTGCAGCATCTTTGTCTTCAAATGCATCTTTTTCCGTCGCCTTTTCGTCAGGAACAACATCCAAGTAATTGCAAGAAGACAATATGCCCAAAAGCAGACAAACCGCTACAATAAATATTTGATTAAACTTTTTCATATCTGTTCGTTTTTGGATTATTTAAATGACAACTGTAAACCAAGATTAAAGGTACGCTGAGTCGGGTAGCTCAAACCTTTACCGCCACCCATTTCAGGGTCCCAAAGATCGAAAGGAGAGAAAGTGAGCAAGTTAGCTCCACTTACATAGAAACGAACTTTCTTCCAAGTATAACCTATTTCTGCATTTTTCAGTTTCAGGAAAGCACCATTGCGCAACCAATAATCTGATGATTGAGTATTGTGGTTGTTATCATTCTTAGTCAAACGCGGATAAGCGGCATTAGGATTCTGATTAGTTGGTGACCAATAGTCATCAGAAATCCATGACAATACATTACGGTTATACTGAGTACCGAACGGGGCAAAACCAGACATCATCAACGAAGTATTGGCTACGCCTTGGAAGAAGAAAGAGAAATCCCAGTTTTTATAAGAAATGGACGGACCAAAACCATACACAATTTCAGGCACAGTAGGATAACCCATGGCTACACGGTCGTCGCTCGTGATTTTTCCATCATAGTTACCGTCTCTGTCGGGCTGGTCTACATATTTAATATCACCCGGAGCGATAGCGATATTACCCAATGTAGAAGTTGCACTATTAGCGATATCAGCCTGGTCAATATAAAGGCCGTCGGTTACATAACCGTAGATGGTATTCAGCTTCTTGCCGATATTAGACAGAGAGGGACGCACACCGGGAGCCTCGTCATATTCCAAAATCTCATTGCGTGCAAAAGTAAATGTTCCTTTAAACTGAATAGCAAGGTCTTTATTGATTTGCTTTCCATAATCAAGCGAGAGGTCGAAACCATAGTTCTTCACTTTAGCCAAGTTACCATAAACGGCTGTGCTGGCTGTACCAAGGTAGTTAGGAATAGAATAGCGCTGCTGGAATATATCACGACGGATTTCGCGGAAAGCATCCACAGTAACATTAACGGAATTGAACAACTGCATATCAAGACCCACGTTCAACTTCTCACCCACTTCCCATGTCAAGTCGTTGTTCTGATAACGGGTATATACAGGACCCTTTAAAGAAACCTGCTGCTTGTCACCTGTAGTAAATCCTGCATTATCACTTTGAAGCGTGATATCGGACATATATATGAAACGGATAAGGCCACCAGAAGAATCGAGCAATTGGTCATTACCTACCAAACCGTAAGAAGCACGCAGTTTCAAGCTGGAAACAACATCTTTCAGAGGTTCAAAGAAACTTTCCTGACTTACATTCCAACCTACAGCCACAGAGGGGAAGAAGCCCCATTTATGTCCTTTGGCAAAGTTTTCGGAACCATTATAACCGGCATTTACTTCCAACATATAACGATTGGCATAATCATAAGAAAGACGACCTGCAAAGCCCATCTTACGTCGGGGAAGTGAGGCCACCAAACCGCTAGGAGCATTATTATCGTATTGGTCAATATTCCAAAGAAGCATACCGCTCACATTGTGGTCACCAAATTTATTCATATAATCCACATAAGACTGGAAATAAATACGGCGGTCACCCGAAACGCTCGAAGTTGTACTCAATACCGGCTTGCTTGGGTTGGAAGAACCAAACGGAGATATGTTCAGATTATAAGTACCGTCAGCATTCTGAGTATAGCCGGTCAATGTATAACGGTTAATGCCTTGCGAACGGCTGGTAGTGGTTTTATTATAGTTCTTATAAGAGAACAAAGCCTTAAAGCGAAGCCCCTTCAACAGAAAATCCAACTTTTGTTCAAAGTCAATATTAGCCATTACCGTACTTTCAAAAATATCAGTATAGCCATTGGTCAAGCTGGCCATCGGGTTGACTGCACCCTGGTCGTTACCGCCGGCATACGCTCCCCAATAAATCCAGTTGTTCACACCGTCTGCCGGATAAGCGATAGGGAAGTCGACCGGATTAGAGTTCATTACAGCCCCATACAAATCGCCTACAGAAGTGTTAGGTTGTGTCAAGTCATTCAACTGCACATTCAGGTGCAAAGAAATGGTTGAAGTCTTAGACATGTGGAAATCAATATTGTTCTGGAAAGTGTACTTCATCAAATCAATATTATTTTTGTAGGAGAAATACTTGGATGCTTCATTTTTAAGCATACCGGTTTCATGATTGGCTCCCACATTCATGAAGTAAGTAATCTTCTTCGTACCTCCACGGATATTGAAGTTGGCTTTTTGGTTGAATGCCAAATCCTTGAACAAAGCACCATACCAATCCACATTAGGCCAAATATAAGGATTCACCCCATTGCGGGTATTCTCTATTTGCTCGTTAGTGTAGAGAATATTACCTGTCCCTTCACTGGTCACAGCTTCATTATACAGTTCCATGTAGCGGTATCCGTCTACAAAGCTAGGCACTTTTGTAGGTTGCATAATATTTGTTTCTACACGCACACCGATGATGGGTTTCTCAAGGTCGGCACCGCTTTTGGTTGTAACAATCATTACACCGTTAGCTCCACGTGTACCATACATGGCAGTGGCAGTAGCATCTTTCAAAATAGAGAACCCTTCTATAATTTCAGGATCCAACGCATCCAAGTCCGACGAACTTACTTCCACTCCATCCAAAATAATAAGCGGAGAAGTCATACCACTCAAAGTAGAAATACCACGAATGTAGAAATCAGAGCCATTGCTGCCTGGCTGTCCGCTGCGCTGATAGGCGATAACCCCCGAAAGACGTCCGGCGAAAGAGTTAGAAAGATTGGCCGACGGCACTTTCAAGTCATTGGGACGTACTGTCTGGATAGAACCCACAATAGACTCTTTCTTCTGTCCAGTTCCGAAAGCCGTAACCACAACCTCTCCCAAGGTCTCGCTATCCTCCTTCATTTTAATCCTCAAGCTCTTTTGGTTTCCCACTTTTACTTCTTGAGTTTTATAACCGATATAAGACAAAATTAAAATGTCTTTCTCAGACGCATTTATGACAAACTTACCGTCATAATCGGTAATTGCCCCTAAAGTAGAATTTCCCTTAATTCGGACATTAACACCGATAATAGGCTCGCCTGTTTCATCTACTACAACTCCCTCCACCTTACGATTTTGCAGAACGATAGTTGATTCATCTGTAACAGGAATGCCGGATGCATCAATTCCCGAAAAAAAGGAGCATAGCAAAACTGTCAATAGAAACGTTTTTTTCATAATACTCTCTAATTTTATGTTAATAAATAAGCAATGTCATTTATTTCCCATAAAAACGGCTAACACATCATTTGTCGAATCAGTTTATGCTCATATTTTAACTCTACCTTAAGTTAATTTTTTAACTTAAACTTGATGTTGTAACCTATATTCTTAGTTCCTGTAGAACTAAGAA
>NZ_CAOOSE010000040.1:0-27094 GCF_948499155.1 uncultured Phocaeicola sp.
AAAAAAACCTCAAAGTCTTTTTTAAAAAGCTCGTTGTGTTTTCAGAAAAGCTCGGCATCTTTTTAATAAAGCTCGGTATGTTTTTCATGTAGGGGCAGATTGCATCATCCCCTCATTAAGCCGGTCATCCTTCTTTTCCGTTCATCCTTACATTTTAATTAAAACACTCACATAATCAATCGGTTAAGAATGACAGCACATTCCCTCATCCTCCCTTCAGCCGCGCTTTCCGAGTCCCTTCACAATCTGCCTTCAGCAATTCCCTTGTGTACTTTCTACACCTCTTTTCAGCCTGCCGTTTTCTGTAGGGGCAGACCCATGTGTCTGCCCGAGAACAGTTCACTTTAAGTTATTGGGGTCATTGGGCGGACACATGGGTCCGCTCCTACCGTAAAGTATTATCGAAAAAGTTCAAAAGCCGGAAGAAGTTTTACAGATGAAAGGAGGCTGAAACGACAATACGGAATGTCCATTCACTACCGGAAGCCCCATTAACAGGGCGTTTCAACAACTAATGAAAGGAGGAAGGGAGAAACAGATTTTCGCTTTCTTTCTTGCAGGTTCCATGCTTTTGTTATATATTGCCACCCTGTTTTAAACAAGCTTAGAATGAATTTTATTCTTGGAAATACATCTATCAATGAAACGAGCCGTATTATTTTTATTACTGAACTTGACTATTTGTGTTATTTATGCCCAGAGCCAACCTGTTTCCCAAAGGCTGGATGCTTTGCTGAACGACGAAATCCTGAAAACTTCCGAAGTTGGTATCACGGTCTTCGACCTGACCATGGGTGAATCTCTTTATCGGTATCAGGATGAGAAACTGTATCGCCCTGCTTCCATTGAGAAGGTGATTACTTCTGTCACAGCGCTTGCCCGTCTTGGGGCAGATTATACAATGGATACCCATCTTCGCTATACCGGGAAAATAGAGAATGATACACTGAAAGGGAATCTTTATCTGATAGGGGGCTTTGACCCGGAGCTGATGGATGAAGACCTGGATAGCCTCGTGGCGGCGGTGGAAGCGCAGGGTATCCGGTATGTGACGGATACCATTGCTGCCGATGTCTCGATGATGGATTCCGTATATTGGGGACCGGGGTGGTCGTGGGATGATACTCCTTATTCATTTCAGCCTTATCTTTCTCCTCTGATGCTGAATCGCGGTTGTGTGGATGTGTCTGTTTCACCTGCTCAGAAAGATTCTTTGCCGACAGTGCGTTGTACTCCGGTTTCAGATTATTACCGGGTTTGTAATCGGGCAGTGAGCCGTAACCCGCAGGCAGGGAAATTGGAAATCACCCGCAACTGGCTTTCCAATGGTAATGTGATAACGGTTTCGGGCAACGTATCCGGGCCATACACAGGGCAAGTGAATATTTATACTTCCAAGGATTTTCTTTTCCATACGTTTATCCAACGTTTGGAAGAGAAGGGAATTACCTCCGGTGTGCATACTTATGCTGATTGTCCCACCGCCAGTGACAGTATTGCAACTCTTTATACCATCAGGAGGCCTATCAAACAAGTGTTGGAACGTGCTTTGAAGAAGAGTGATAACTTGTGTGCCGAATCCATGTTTTATCATCTTGCCGCCAAACATGCCTCACACAACCGGGTGACTGCCGGTGACGGAACGGAGGCCATTGCCGGTTTTATGAAGGATGTACTTGGCTTTAATCCTGATTATTATAAAATAGCCGATGGTAGCGGGGTATCCTTATATAATTATATCTCTCCGCGGCTATTGTTGGAGTATTTGAAGTATGCCTATTATCATCGGGATATCTTTTTGCCGTTGTATGATGCTCTTCCCATTGCCGGAGTGGACGGCACATTGCAATACCGTATGAAGCAAACCAAGGCCCGGGGGAATGTTCGTGCCAAGACCGGCTCGGTGACCGGAGTGAGTTCTTTGGCCGGATATGTGAAAGGGGCTGACGGACATCAACTGGCTTTCGTTATCATTAATCAGAATGTGCTGAAATTAAGCCGTGCGCGTGCTTTCCAAGATAAAGTTTGCGATATTCTTTCTCGCTAATATGGGGGTTCCTGTCTGCAGGGCAGCGCATTTAAGGGTAAGTGAAAGTGTTTTTGCGACAGGATGGACAAAATTTACACCTTTTCTGAACGATTACTGTATCTTGAAGCTGTGAATGTTTTGTAACTTTGCCCAAGTAGAAATCAAAAGAATACCATAAAACACATAAAATAGCGTATGAAAACAAATTATGAAATCCGCTATGCCGCTCATCCCGAAGATGCCAAGCGCTATGATACCGCAAGGATACGTCGCGACTTTCTGATAGAAAAGGTTTTTTCGGATAATGAGGTAAATATAGTATATTCTATGTACGACCGTATGGTGGTAGGGGGAGCCCAACCCGTAGGTGAAGTACTGAAACTCGAAGCTATCGAGCCTTTGAAAGCTCCTTATTTTCTAACCCGCCGCGAAATGGGTATATTCAATGTGGGAGGCCCCGGTATAGTAAAAGCCGGTGATGCCGTGTTTGAATTGGATTATAAAGAGGCGCTCTATCTGGGAGCGGGAGACCGTGAAGTGTCTTTTGAAAGTAAAGACGTCTGCCGGCCCGCCAAGTTTTATTTCAACTCTACTACCGCACATCGTAATTATCCCGATAAAAAGGTTACTAAGGCAGATGCCATCGTTGCAGAAATGGGTTCGTTGGAGGGATCTAACCATCGTTGCATCAACAAGATGTTGGTCAGTCAGGTGTTGCCCACTTGCCAGTTGCAGATGGGAATGACAGAATTGAAACCGGGAAGCGTATGGAATACTATGCCGGCACATGTACACAGCCGTCGCATGGAAGCCTATTTCTATTTTGAGGTTCCCGAGGAACATGCTGTCTGTCATTTTATGGGGGAAGTGGACGAGACACGGCATGTGTGGATGAAAGGAGAGCAGGCTGTACTGTCTCCCGAATGGTCTATTCACAGTGCTGCTGCTACGCATAATTATACCTTTATTTGGGGAATGGGTGGCGAAAATCTTGATTATGGAGACCAGGACTTTTCTCTGATAACAGATTTAAAATAAGAAAGTAAGACGGAAAAGAGTTTTATTAAACGTTTTGTGTGCGATAACGGAAGTTTTTTATTACCTTTGGGCGTCGTAATGGATAAGAGAATACAAGAAATAAATTATTATACTAAAACATTAAATTAATTACTATGGTGAATTTTTCATTGGAAGGTAAGGTAGCTCTCGTAACAGGTGCTTCTTACGGAATTGGTTTTGCTATTGCATCAGCGTTTGCTGCTGCTGGTGCTACTATCGTTTTCAACGATATCAAGCAGGAATTGGTAGACAAAGGTTTGGCTGCTTATAAGGAAAAAGGCATTAAGGCTTTCGGTTATATATGTGACGTTACCAACGAAGAGCAAGTGAACGCTTTGGTGGCACAGGTAGAAAAAGAAGTAGGCGTTATCGATATTCTTGTAAACAATGCAGGTATTATCAAACGTATCCCGATGTGTGATATGAGCGCAGCAGAATTCCGCCAGGTTATCGACGTTGACTTGAATGCTCCGTTTATCGTATCTAAAGCCGTTATCCCCGGTATGATTAAAAAAGGTCATGGAAAGATTATCAATATCTGCTCTATGATGAGTGAACTGGGACGTGAAACTGTATCTGCTTATGCAGCCGCTAAAGGTGGCTTGAAGATGTTGACCCGTAACATTGCTTCTGAATACGGTGAGTACAATATTCAGTGTAACGGTATCGGCCCGGGTTACATCGCTACTCCTCAAACAGCTCCGTTGCGTGAACTTCAGGCTGATGGCTCACGTCATCCGTTCGACCAGTTCATCATCGCCAAGACTCCGGCTGCACGTTGGGGAACTCCCGAAGATTTGCAGGGTCCTGCTGTGTTCCTGGCATCAGATGCTTCTGACTTTGTCAACGGTCATGTGCTTTACGTTGACGGTGGTATTTTGGCTTATATCGGTAAACAACCCAAATAATATAAATGCCCGGAAAGGGTTATTTTCAGGTACGGATGGGAGTGTGTCAAAACTAAACCAGCCTATCCAATCGTCAGCTGTAGGGGCAGGGTTTGCCTGCCCGAAGACACAAAGTAAACTGTTTTCGGGCGAGCGAACCTCGCCCCTACGAACGAAACGACAGCATTATCCACGTTTTGACACAACCCCATTCTCCTTTCATTAAATAGATAATATGAAGAAAATCTTTTTAGTAGTGGCAGCGGCATGTTCGTTGTGTTCTTGTTCACAACAGCAGCCGGTTACTGTAACTGTCACTAATCCTTTGGCTATGGACCGTAGCGGTGAGATGGTGGAAGTATCTATGGCGGAGATTTCATCTAAGTTGCAATTGCCGGATACGGCGCAAGTAATTGTATTGGATGAAAACGACCTGGAAGTTCCTTATCAGGTCACTTATAATGATATGCTTATTTTCCCGACCTCGGTAAAGGCATCTTCTACAGCCACTTATACTATTAAACCGGGTAATCCGCAACCGGTGGATGTCATTTCCTGCGGTCGTGTTTATCCTGAGCGTGTAGATGATATTGCTTGGGAAAACGACCGTGCCGCTTACCGTGCTTATGGTCCTGCACTTCAGGCAACCGGAGAGAGGGCTTATGGTTATGACGTATTTACCAAACGTGTGCCCGAACCGGTGGTGGAAGACCGTTATGACGGTGAGCTGAATAGGAATATCTCTTATCATGTAGACCACGGAAACGGTATGGATGTGTATGCAGTAGGGCCTACATTGGGCGGCGGTACAGCTGCTTTGTTCCCCGATAGCACCATTGCTTATCCGTATTGCTGGAAAGAATGTGAGGTGCTGGACAATGGTCCGCTCCGTTTCACGGCAAAATTGGTTTATAATCCATTGATTATAAAAGGAGATAGCAATGTGGTGGAAACTCGTGTCATTTCTTTGGATAAAGGTTCACAGTTGAACAAAACAGTGATTTCGTATACTGATTTGAAGGAAGTGACTCCTATTGTGGCCGGTATCGTTATTCATAAAGAAAACCCGACGGGATATTCTTTCGATTCCAATGCCGGGTATATTGCTTATGCCGATTCTACCCAGAATCCGAGAAACAATAACGGTATTATTTATGTGGGTGCTGTATTTCCTGCCAGCCTGAATGCTGCAAAAGCGCAGTTCTTCCCTGAAACAGAAAGGAAAGAACATGGCGGTGCTCTCGGACATGTGTTGGGTATCAGCGATTATGAGCCGGGAACTGAATATGTTTACTATTGGGGTTCGGGCTGGAGCAAATATGGTTTTGCAGCCGATACCGAATGGACGAAGTATTTGGAGAACTTTGCTCAGCAGGTGCGTAACCCATTGACAGTGACTGTGAAGTAAAAGAATATAGTGGATGATTAAAAAGTTACCTGAAAAGCCGTGTGCTTTAAGGTAACTTTTTCTTTTTATTGAATAACCGGAATACGATGATGAAACGAAGAATGATGATTGGTTTCCTATGCGGATTATTACGTCCCGAAAAGCCTTAGTTTTCGGTAAGGAACTGCTTACTCTTCCTTATGGAATTCTCACAGTCCCTTTCTTTCTTTCTTTTGTTGTATCTTAAAAGTTCTTTTTGATTATTTCCTGCATCACTTCCGATTTCTTGTCTTCGTCATTTGCCTCTTTCCTCAGTTCCAGCAAGCGTGCCTTCATTTCTTTGATAACCGGAGCATACTCGGCATCCTTATATGCGTTGTGATTCTCGTGCGGGTCTTTCTGTAAGTCATAGAATTCCCACGACGGAGCAGTCGGAGTATCGTCCGAACCGGTGGCATCCAACCTGTTTCCGTAAAGGAACATAAGTTTATAGCGTTCATTGCGGATACCGATGTGTGCCGGGCGAATGGTGTGGTGTGTCCAATAACGATAGTACATATCTTTGCGCCAATGGTCGGATGTTTTTCCGGCAAGGTTGTTGCGGAAACTTTGTCCTTGCGATTTGTCTGGAGCCTTTACGTGTGCATAATCGGCAAGCATGGCTGCAAAGTCTGTGTTCAGGATAATATCCTTGTTGCGTGTGCCGGCGGGTATTTCCTTTGGATAACGGATGACAAACGGCATACGGAGCGGTTCTTCATACATCATTCGTTTATCAAAGAATCCATGTTCTCCCAAGAAATATCCTTGGTCTGATACATAAATGACAATGGTATTCTTTGCCAGTCCTTTTTCGTCCAGATAGCGGAGCAGACGGCCTATATTGTCGTCGATGGTGGCGCCGCAGCGCAGATAGTCTTTTATCATTTTCTGATATATCTTCTTTCGGGCGGAAATGCTGTCCATGCCTTCGGTGCTGAAGGGGAGTTCCGGATATTGGCACCACCACGGGCCTTTGGATGCCTGTTCCCATCGCCAACCCATATTTTCAAGTTGACGTCCGGTGAAAGTACGTCCCGAAGCAATGGTATCGAATTCCATCATGGTGTCCGGTTCGGGAAAGGTTACATCATCATATAGATGTTTCATGCGTTCGGGGAAATCCCATGGCTCATGGGTTGCTTTAAAATGGCAGCAAAGCATAAACGGTTTATCGGTGTTGCGTTCTTCCATCCATTGGATACATTTGTCTGTCACCAAGTCGGTTGAGAAGCCTTTCTCTTCTATGCCACTACGTTCTTCCGTATCATCTTTCCAGTTGTCGGCTGTTTTGAAAAGCGGATTGATGTATTCTCCTTGGTCATGGAACACGCTGAAGGTGTCGAAGCCGGAGGGTTGTGTCTTGAGGTGCCATTTGCCGAAAAGAGCTGTTTGATAGCCGCCTGCCTGCATTTGTTTGGCGATATTGTCCTGATTACGGTCGAAGCTGTCTTCCAGTGTCCTTACTCCGTTGATGTGACTGTAAGCGCCTGTCAGGATAGTGGCCCGGCTGGGGGCGGAGATAGAATTGGTGCAAAAGCAGTTATCCAGCACGCATCCTTCATCGGCGAGGCGTTTGATATTGTCGTTCTTTACATACGGAGCCAATATACCTCCGTACACTCCCCATGCCTGTGAGGTGTGGTCGTCGGAGAGAATAAACAGGATATTGGGACGTTCTTTGTCTTGTTCTTGCGCTTGGAGCTCTCCTGCCGATAATGGTTGGCAAAGCAATGCGCCGGTCAGTAATTGAAGTGTTTTTCTTTTCATCATGTTCTTGTGTTTTTTGTTTGGATAGTTTTCGACCGGCGGTCAGTCGAAAACCTTGAATTCATATCCTTGTTCCAACAACCATTCAATGGCTCTTGGCAATGCATATTTCATGTTCTTTTCCGCTTTAATCGAATCGTGAAAGGTGATGATGGAACCATTGCGCACATAGTGCTTGACTTTGCGCAACACTTGCCGTCCGTTCAGCCGTTTGCTGTAATCGCGGGTAACGAGGTCCCACATTACTATTTGGTATTTATGCCGGAGCACCATATATTGCATCCAGCGCATGTGTCCGTGTGGCGGTCGGAACAGGTTGGTGTGAATCAGTTCGTTTGCCTTGTCGGTGTTGGCCAGATAATTATCGCTCCGGTATTCAAATCCGCGGATGTGGTTAAAAGTATGATTGCCCAACCGATGTCCGCGGTCTACTATCATTTTAAACTCTTCGGGATGCTTGCGTACATTATCGCCTACCAAAAAGAAAGTGGCTTTGATATTATACTTGTCCAATAAGTCGAGTACCCACGGTGTGATTTCAGGAATGGGTCCGTCATCAAATGTAAGATAGACCGCTTTTACATGCTTATCCATGCGCCAAAAGGCGCGTGGATAGAGCATGCGGAGTATCAGTGGCGGTTGTTCTATTAACATAAGCGTGTGTGCTTTTTATTTTCTTTTTCCACCTACGCGGTTGTTGAATACTTCGTAAAGTTCTTCAAACTTCTTGGTATAGTGGGCAGACATATCCGATTTCGGTTTCTGTTCGCCTTCGCTTTCCACACCGCTTGCGGCATTGCAACGTGCCAAAGCTTTGTTGAGTTCGTCCAGAATATAGAAGTTGCGGACACACTCTTCATACGAATTGGCCAAGCGTTGGTCGTCAAGGCTCAGATACCAGCTGATATATTCCACTGCCTTGTTTGCCAGGTCGCTCAGGATGGCTTCTGCTTTTTCTGTTTCGCCCAAGGCCAGATAATCGTCTGCCATTTCTTTCGAGCTGCTCATGATATAATCATGGGGCACGGTTGTGCTGGGAATTACTTTCAGACTATAGTCGAGAACTTCCAGTGCTTTGTCTTTCTTGCCTTCCTTTATCAGTTGGCTGGCAAGTTGGATAAACATACGGCGGTGTGTCAGGCACATGCGCATGACTGTCTCGTCAATATAGATATCGGGATTGTCGATACCGCCGAACTTGAACTTGTTCATCAGGTTGTCATACATCTTTTCCGAATCGATACGTGCATTGAGTGCTGTGGTATTGAACGGAGTGATGCGGTAGGCAAGACCTTCCTGTATGAAGTTGTTGCCTAAGTTCAGATGATTGTCGCTGCCCACAGTGATAGCCATGTACAGCGGACGTTCCCAATTGGTATTCGCCAACATTTCGAGCATCATCAGTTCGCTCTTGTAAAGCATACGTTTGCCTTTCAGCGAGATATTCATATATTCGGGTATCTCACCATGCAATGAGTCGGGAATCATCATGCCCGAGCGTTTGATGGCTTCTTTGTCCAGTTTGATGACAATGCTGTCTGTAGGAATCATCTGCAGACCTTCTTTCGGGGAGCGTACCCAGTATTTCAGGATATTCTTCAGCTCATAAGGATTGTCTCCGAACTCTTTTGCAGCATCTTCGGGGTTTTGTTTATAGAAGTTCTTGATGCTTTCCATCACTTCGGGACGGATGGCAACTGCTTCGTTATGCCCCTGCACATATTCCAGACGACTCCAGTCGATAGGTACGGCAGGCGAATCGTATGCCTGACGCTTCATCTGGTCAATGTACCAGTCTGTTTGCAGGTAACTCAGGTTGCAGACACGCACATCGGTGCGGAAACCTTCTGTCTCCTGATTATACCACAATGGGAAGGTATCGTTGTCACCGTTGGTGAAGATAATCGGGTTGCCTTCTTCCTGTACAGTGCTCAAATAGTTTTGGCCGAAGTCGCGTGCCACGTAGCGGTTGCTGCGGTCGTGGTCGTCCCAAGTCTGGCTTACCATTTGGATAGGCACGAACAAGCAAACTACTGTCGCAAGGATAGAGGCCGGCTTTTCACCGATTTTTTTCTGTAACCATTCAGAGATACCTGCCACACCCATACCAATCCAGATGGCAAAAGCATAGAACGAACCGGCATAGGCATAGTCGCGTTCACGGGGTTGAAGGGGGGTCTGGTTGAGGTAGAGCACAATGGCAAGACCGGTCATAAAGAACAGGAAGAATACAATCCAGAACTGTTGGATACCGATTGGCTCGTAGATTATTTTTCCGTCCGGCGTGGTGATGCGTCTCACCTTGTAAGCCTGCCAGAACAGACCGATAAGTCCGAGCAAAAGAGGCAGACAGTAGAATACATTATGTCCTTTATTGTTCTTCAGGTCGGAGGGGAGCAGGCTTTGGTCGCCTACCAGGAATTTGTCGACAGGCGGAATACCGGTAATCCAGTTTCCGTGTTCTATCTCTCCTTGTCCCTGAATGTCATTCTGGCGTCCGGCAAAGTTCCACATGAAGTATCTCCAATACATGAAGTTCACTTGATAAGAGAAGAAGAACTTGATGTTGTCCCATTGGGTGGGGACTTTTACCATCATCATCTGTCCGCATTGGTCGTAAGGCACTTGTGTACCTTCCACTCCGCCCAGCCAGTCTTCGTATGACTGTGCATGTGCCTCGCTGTACATACGCGGGAACAGCATATTCTGTGCATACTTATATTCTGTTTTATGACGAACCACTTCGTAGCTGTCTTTTTCGTCGGGAGTAGCTTTTTCTTTCCGTTGATATATCGGAGCTCCTTCCGTCACATCATACACGCATCCGCCGTCCACTTCTTTGAGTGCCGGTTTTGAGGTATAAGCCTGTCCGTAGAACAAAGGACGGGTTCCGTATTGTTCGCGGCCGAGGTATTCGCCCAGCGTGAAGATATCTTCCGGTGAGTTCTGGTCCATCGGTGTATTGGCTGTGGAACGAATCACAATGAGCGCATACGATGAATAACCTACCATAATCATCATGATGCAGAGTAAAGAGGTATTGAGCGTGCGTGCACTGATTTGGTATTTCTTGTCCAGTTTGGCAAATAGATAAATACCCAATGCCGCTAAAATGATAATGCCGATAAAAGCACTGCTCCATCCATATCCGTAAAACGGAATGCCCAGCATGGCGATAGTGGTGAGGAAAGCGATGTTCATGCGTTTGCGGCTCTTCTCCACATAACTTTCGTATACGCCCCAAATGATGGAGGCTGCCAATAAGATAATGTAGACAATCAATCCACTGTTGAAAGGCATACCCAGTCCGTTGACAAACAGCAACTCAAACCAGCCGCCCACTTTCACTACACCCGGTACGATGCCATAAAGCACGGCAGCCACCAGTACCATCGATCCGGCTAAGGCAAGCAGACTGCCTTTCAGATTGGCGTCAGGATTCTTTTTGTAATAGTAAACCAATACAATGGCAGGGATACACAGCAAGTTAAGCAAGTGCACACCAATGGAAAGTCCTGTCAGATAGGCAATCAGAATCAGCCAACGGTCACTGTGAGGCTCGTTTGCCACACTTTCCCACTTCAGGATAAGCCAGAATACGACTGCGGTGAACAGGCTGGAGTAGGCATATACTTCACCCTCTACAGCACTGAACCAGAAGGTATCGCTCCAGGTATAAGCCAAGGCTCCTACAAGGCCCGACCCCATGATGGTAATAAGTTTGCCCAATGTCATTTCGTTGTCATCGGGGCACACCAACTTTTTTACGAGGTATGTAATACTCCAAAACAGGAATAAGATACACGCCGCACTCATCAAGGCACTCATGGTGTTCACCATACGGGCCACCTGACTGGGGTCACTGGTAAACTGGCTGAATAAATTTGCGGTAAGCATGAAGAAAGGTGCGCCGGGGGGGTGTCCTACCTCAAGTTTGTAGCCGGTAGTGATAAATTCAGGGCAATCCCAAAAACTGGCTGTCGGTTCGATGGTCATGCAATAAGTAATAGCTGCGATGACAAAAGCAATCCAACCAACCAGATTGTTTACTAATTTGTACTGTTTCATGAAATTATATTTGTTTCGTTAACATTCGACGAGCGCAAAGATAGTAAAGATATAGTTATTTACCGCTTGAATGTCTGTTATTTAGTGTTATGGCGGTCATAACTATCCTCTTTTTCGGGTAATTCATCCGGTTTGTACTTCTTTATTATCCTTCGATAATCAGGTGTAAAGGCAATAAAACAGACGCTTGGTGATTAGAGTTGGAGTTTTTTTTGTAATTTGGTCGCACTTATTAAATCTAAAGAATATGAAATTCATGAATAGAGTAATTGTGGCGTGTTGCATCTTGTTATGTACTTCTGTGTGGCAGATAAATGCTCAGGATTATCCTTTCCGTCGGGCAGACTTGCCGGTGGAGGAGAGAGTGGAAGATTTGGTTCGGCGGATGACGCTGGAAGAGAAGATTGACTTGTTGGCAGGTTATCAGGATTTCTATCTTCATCCTTGTGAACGATTGGGCATACCTGCTTTTAAACTGGCGGACGGGCCTTTGGGAGTTGCTTCATGGGGATTGTTTGGCAAAGCTACAGCCTTCCCGTCGGCATTGTCTTTGGCAGCGTCATGGAATAGGGACTTGGCAGCCCGGGTGGGTGACTGTTACGGACAGGAATGGCGTGCCCGGGGCATTCATTTTCTTTTGGCACCGGGGGTGAATACTTATAGAGCTTCGAAGGGGGCCCGAAACTTTGAATACATGGGTGAAGACCCTTATCTTTCTTCAGAGATGGTGGTTCCTTTCATTAAGGGAGTGCAGGAAAGAGGTGTAATAGCCACCGTTAAACATTTTGCAGCCAATGATCAGGAGTATGACCGTTATACAGTAAGTTCGGAAGTGTCTGAACGTGCGTTGCGTGAGATTTATCTTCCGGCATTTAAGGCGGCAGTGCAAAAGGCGGGAGTGAAAGCGGTGATGACCGGTTACAATCCGGTGAATGGTGTATATTGTACGGAAAATAAATATCTGATTGATATCTTGAAGAAAGAATGGGGATTCAAAGGTATGCTGATGTCTGATTGGGCATGTACCTACTCCGCAGACAAGGCAGCCAATCATGGACTGGACCTTGAAATGGGCAGTAACGACTGGTTTGTCAGGGAGAAGCTGTTGCCTCTTGTCGAACAGGGAGTGGTGACGGAAGAGACTATTAATGAGAAGGTACGCAGGATTTACGGCACGTGCATCGAAATGGGATTTTTTGACCGTCCGCAGTTGGATACGACGATTCCTGTTTATAACCCGAAAGCCAACCGAATGGCGTACGAAGCCGCTAAGGAGGGAATGATTCTGCTGAAGAATGAAGATAACATATTGCCATTGAAACAGGTGGCTAAGATTGCAGTAATCGGACCTAACGCCTGTTATAACTTGGTGACGGACAGGCAGCATAATGTAAACGGCATTACTTATGGGGGTGGCGGCAGTTCTAAGGTGCATCCTTGGCATGTCACTTCGGTCTTGCAGGGTATAGAGGCGGAATATCCTAATGCGGAAGTGGGGTATGCGGAAGGAATATCCAATGCATATAAGCCGAGATTGTTTCGTTCCTGTCAGTTTTATACGGAAGATGGAAAACAAGGATTGACGGCAAGATATTATAAAACGGGGCAGGGGGATGGCAATGCTTTGTCCGATAAATTGATTCAGCAACAGGCGAAAGCAGCGGGAAGGACAGTAAATGCCAACAGTGTTTCGGGTGTTTCGCCTGCTGCCAATGGAGAAAGTACGAATAAAGATTTAGTAATGGAAAGAATTGACCGTCATGTAGATTTCTCATGGTGGGGAACTCCGAAGGAGGGATTGGGTGAGGATTATCGTGTGGAATGGGAGGGCTATGTTCCTGTGGAACGGAATGACAGTCTTCTGTTTTTTGTCGATGCACAAGGAGGGTATCGTTTGTGGATTGATGGAAAGATGTACTTGGATGCATCAGTTTCCCAGTCTTTTGATTGCAGGCAAGTGGCAGTGGAAGGACAGAAGGGGACACGTCTGCATGTGAAGTTGGAATACTTGAACCAGCGGAGTTTGCCCGCAGAGATTCGTTTGGGATATGATTATAAAGGTAATCTGGATTTTTCGGAAGCTTTGCGGTTGGCACGTCAGGCAGATGTGGTGATATTCTGTGGCGGTTTGGACGGAAGTATCGAGTTGGAAGGGCGTGACCGTCCGTTTGAACTGCCTTACGGTCAGGATATGCTGATAAATCGGTTGGCTGAGGTAAATCCGAATCTTATTGTCAGTCTGCATGCCGGAGGAGGTGTGAAAATGAGTCCGTGGATTGACCGGGTAAAGGCAGTGGTGCATCTGCTTTATCCGGGGCAGGCAGGTGGAAGAGCATTTGCCGAGATGTTGTCGGGAAAGGTGGTTCCTTCAGCTAAGTTGCCTTTTACGATAGAAAAGAGATGGGAAGATTCTCCGGCCTGTGGCAATTATGATGAGACACGGAAAGAAAAGAAAGTATATTATAATGAAGGAATATTCGTGGGCTACCGTGGATATGACCAGAAACAGGTCGAACCGCTCTATCCGTTTGGTTATGGGTTGTCTTATACTTCATTCGAGTATTCGGATTTGCAGTTGGCGGAAATAGACAAGAAGAACAAGTCGGTTACGCTTTCTTTCAATATAACGAATACGGGAGATTACGGAGGGGCGGAGGTGGCTCAGATATATGTGCGTGATATTGTTTCGAAAGAGGTACGTCCGTTGAAGGAATTAAAAGGTTTCCGGAAAGTATTCCTTCGTCCCGGTGAGACAAAGAGTGTTTCGGTTGCATTGGATAAAGATGCTTTTCAGTATTTCAGCGAGAAGAAATCTGACTGGGTGTTTGAGTCGGGGGAATTTGAGATATGGGTAGGTGCTTCTTCCAAGGATATCCGTTTGAAAACGAAAGTAAAGATGTAATAGGAAGAGGAGGTGTGCCAAAATGAAATCGGGCTATCATTTTGACACACCTTTCTATAATCACTTTTCAGTCTGTCTGTCTTCGTGACAGTGGCATTTCAGTATGCGATGGGGGAAATTGCCGTGTCCCAACAGCTCGATGGGGCATCCGAAGTGTTCTTCCAGCCATTCGGTGGGAACTTCCGTATCGGGGTGGTAATCCAGTGTTTCGTTGACACACGCGATTGTCTTTACATTTTGCAAGACAGTACCGATGTCGTGGCTTACCAGGATAATGGCTCGTTCTTTATTGATTTCTTCCAATAAAGAGTATAGTTTTGCTTCAAAGCGTTTGTCTATATACGTGTTCGGCTCGTCCAATATCACTACTTCCGGATTAGAGACAAGCGCCCGTCCCAGAAGTGCCCGTTGCAACTGTCCGCCACTCAGCTCACCGATAGCACGCCCTTCCAGTCCTTCCAATCCCATACGGGAGATAATTTGTCTGACTTGTTCGTGCTGTTCCGAAGAATACCGGTGTAGCAATGATTTCTGTTTGCTGAGACCGGACAATACGACTTCGTATACCGAAATAGGGAACTTCTTATCGATGCTGTTGTACTGAGGCAGGTATCCCATGGTTATTTCCGGTACTTCTTTACCGTTTTTATAAAAACGGATGGTGCCCGATACCGGTTTCAGTAGTCCTAAGATTAATTTAATCAGCGTCGTCTTTCCGCCTCCGTTAGGGCCGATAACACCTAGAAAGTCACGCTCATATACGGTCAGGTTGACGCGGCTGAGTACGGTCTTTCCATCATAAGCGGCAGAGATATCGGTTAGTTGTATAATAGGATGGTTTGTCATAAGCACTTTTATTTGGTAAGAGACTTTGCCACATTTATCATTTCTTCCTTCCAATCGTAGCTTAGCGGATTAATCGGAATTACATTTACTCCCAGCTCATCAGCTATCAATTTGGCGTTACGTGTATCAAACTCCTGCTGTACAAAAATGACGTGAGCATTGTCACGACGGCAGGTCTCGATTAAATTTTTGAGATGAGCAGGCGAGGGTTCTTTTCCTCCTTCTTCGATGCTGATTTGTTTTAATCCGTAATCGCGGGCGAAATAGCTTAATGCCGGGTGATAAATAAGAAAAGTGGTATCTGCATGTTGCAGTAGTCCGCGAAGTTCATTGTCTGTATGGGTGATAATGCCTTGCAAACTATCCAGACGATGTTTGTAATAGGGTGCATTGACACTGTCCAACTGGCACAGGGCAGCATAGATGTTATCAGCTATTATAGAAGCATTCCGGGTGGAGTTCCAAATGTGTGGCTCAATGCCTCCTCCATGATGATGGTCGCCATGGTCGTGTTCTTCCTCATAGATAGGGTCTATACCTTTAGAAGTATCGAATACCTTGAGGTGCGGGGCGTTGGAAGTCAATTTATCCATCCATGCTTGTTCGAATCCAATGTAACCGATGCGTAAGTAGGCAGTACTTTTGTCTAGATTGACTAACTGTTGCGGAGTAGGGTCGTAAGTCTCCGGGCTGCTGCCCTTAGGAACCATACTGACTACATTATATTTATCTCCGGCAATGACTTCCGTGAAGTATCGCAACGGCTCGAGTGTAACGGTTAATGTCTCTTTGCCGGGCTGTTGCTGCTTGGAGCCGCAAGCACTCAGGCAAAGCAGAGTGACGAAAAAGAGAGCGATTCGTTTCATATTTTCATTTATTGATTGTTTATTTAGTGGCTCGTAATATTTCACGTTTCCCACCCGGAGGTCCCGGAAGACGTTCCACTGTAAATCCGGCTGCCTGCAACATTCTTCTCACTACCCCTTTGGCGCAATAGGTGGTCAGGATGCCTCCTTTGTTTAATAGTTCATATAAAGAGTTGAATAAAGACTGTTCCCACATTTCCGGCTGCTTTTCGGGTGCAAACGCATCAAAATAGATAATGTCATAACCGGATAGAGAGGTCTGTCTTGCTCCTTCCGAATGAAAAAGGCGGGTAAAATCCCCTTCTATCTTATGGAGTGTGAACCACGGAGAGAGTGCCACGTCCGTGCCCCATCCGACACGGTGAATGGCGTAGTAATCTTCTTCATGTCCTTTTCCTATAAGGCCGGGATAATTCAATTTATGTACGGTATCTTCACTTAACGGATACCGTTCGATGCCTGTATAATATATTTTCTTCCGAATATCCGCTGCAGTAAGCAGGGTGAGGAAAGCATTCAGACCTGTGCCCAGTCCTATCTCGAGAATACGCGGTTCGGCAACCGGAGAATGCTTCAGTCCCATTTCAATGAATATATGTTGTGACTCCGTCAATGCTCCTTTTACCGAATGATAATGTTCATCCAACTCAGGCACATAGAGTGTATAACTGCCGTCTGCTGTCTGTTCCAGTTCCATAAAATTATTTCATTAAAGCGGAGGCTTCCAGCACTCCCCAAACCAACAATGCATATCGAAGCACCTTTCCGACTGTCATGGCGAGGATAACAATCCATATATTAGCACGCATCATGCCCAGTACGATGGAAATGGCACTTCCCAAGATAGGGATAAAAGCAAAGAATGCCATCCATGCTCCCCGTCCGTGTACAAATTTCTCGGCGCGGTCCATCTTTTCTTTTTTTACATGGAAATATTTCTCTATCCATTCCATGTTTCCCAAATGTCCCATCCAGTAGCAGGTCATGCCCCCGGATACGTTTCCGGCTGTGGCGGCGGCAATACTTATCACCGGGTCTAAACCCAGCGGACCGACACAAGCTGCCAATACAGCTTCCGAACTGAAAGGAAGAACACTGCCGGCTATGAAAGAGCCGAGAAATAGCCCCCAATATCCCCAGTCTATCAGGAATTGAAGAATTGCATCCATAAATTATAAATAGCTAATGTTATTAGGATAACAAATGTAATGATGAAAAAGATGCCGGAAAAGCGATTACGGGTCAAAGTAAATAAATGTCCTGCTAAAATGGACATGATAATGATTTGCAGTTGCAGCAACACGTTGAAGTGCTGAGGTTGCAACAAACCTAATGTATAAGTCCATGCTTCGACGGCTATCAGGAATGAGAGGAACAAACGTGTACGTGTCTTGTCCAAATAGGAGACCATAAAATAGTGCACGCTGCATATCAGTGATATCAGTGTAACGGTTCCCCACGAAATAATTTGATTGGGAGTAAAACCGGTATAGCGGATAGGCTCGAATTGTATCAATGATTGCAGTGGGTGGTAAAACAACTCCATTTTATCATAATAGAATGTGTAGCCAAAGAGAAACCAATAGGGAACTATCAGTCCGATAAGTCCGGCAAAGAATGTTTTTGCCGACAATGAGCGGAAACTAATCATACTGATATAGAATAAAGGAGCAAAATACAACAATTGCGGAAAGGCAAGGCTACCGAGTCCGATAAAGAAAAAGGCATGAAAGATGCTCCCTGATGCCTGTCCGGATTCGTAGCTGCGGAATAATTGGAACAGAGCGATGATAAATGCCGGCGGGACAAGGTTGGAGATATGGAATGGATGGAGAAACATACATGCCGACATGATGAATCCAAACAGACTGACGTGCAGCATAGTCCGGGTTCGTATCAGGGTGAAAGCTGTATTCATTTCAATCATCATGTATCCGGTCAACGCACACGATACAAAACTGAGCAACTCACTCCATAAATGGATGCTGGCTCCCCATAAAAACAGGCATATAAGGATGACAACGGGAAGGGTTAACCTTCCCGTTGCTACATCTATTTGGAATTTATTATAGCCTGTCATGCATTATTTTTTCAATGATGACACTATTAAAGGTCGAATCCGATATCCGAACGGAAATACTTCTTTTCGAAATCTATCTTTTTGGCATTGGCAAAAGACTGAGCCAATGCTTCTGCTTTATCAGCACCATAAGAGCTGACTGCAATGACACGTCCGCCGCTAGTCACTACCCGTCCGTCTTTCAATGCGGTTCCGGCATGGAATACGATACTGTCTTTGATAGCATCCAGTCCATTGATGGCGAAGCCTTTGTCGTAATGTTCGGGATAGCCTCCCGATACCAACATGACACATACGGCAGAACGTGGGTCTATTTCCAGTGTCTTCTCATTCAGGTTGCCGGCAGCCACTCCTTCAAAAAGTTCTACCAGGTCACTCTTGATGCGGAGCATGACACTTTCTGTTTCAGGGTCACCCATGCGGACGTTGTATTCAATCACCATCGGTTCACCTTTTACATTGATAAGGCCGAAGAAGATGAAACCCTTGTATTCGATACCTTCGGCAGCGAGCCCTTCCACAGTGGGACGAATAATGCGGTCTTCTACCTTTTGCATCCATTCCTTATCGGCAAACGGAACAGGAGAAATACTACCCATACCACCGGTATTCAAACCTTTGTCGCCTTCACCTATGCGTTTGTAGTCCTTTGCTTCGGGCAGAATCTTGTAGTTCTTTCCGTCTGTCAGAACGAATACGGAGCATTCGATACCACTCAGGAATTCTTCAATGACTACAGTGGCGGAAGCATCGCCGAACATACCGCTCAGCATTTCTTTCAATTCTTTCTTTGCTTCTTCCAGTGTAGGCAGAATCAATACCCCTTTGCCTGCACACAGTCCGTCGGCTTTCAGTACATACGGAGCTTCCAGTGTTTCGAGAAATGCCAAACCTTCTTCCAGGTTAGCGGCAGTAATGCTCTTATAACCGGCAGTCGGAATGTGATGACGCTGCATGAATTCTTTTGCAAATTCTTTGCTTCCTTCCAATACGGCACCTGCCTTTGACGGGCCGATGACAGGGATATTCTTCAATGCTTCGTCGTTTTTGAAGTAGTCGTATACTCCTTTGACCAATGGGTCTTCAGGACCCACTACTACCATGTTTATATCATTTTTTACTACAAACTCTTTGATGGCTGCAAAGTCGTCGGCTTTCATAGCTACATTCTCGCCTACCTCGCTTGTTCCGGCATTTCCCGGAGCTATATACAGTTTCTCAATCTTGGGGCTTTGGGCAATCTTCCATGCCAGGGCGTGTTCACGTCCGCCTGAGCCTAATAGTAACAGTTTCATATTCTGATATTGAATTTATTATTTTAGATGGTCTTCAAAATAGCGGGTGATGTGTTCGTATAAGTGAACACGGTCACGGCCGAACATATTGTGTCCGTCTTCCGGGTAAATAAAGAAGTCGGGATGTGTACCTGCATCAATGCATGCGCGCAGGAAGGTGTAGCTGTGTTGCGGAACACAAGTAGGATCTTCGCCGCCATGAATCAGCATCAACCGTCCTTTCAGGTCGCCGGCTCTCAGTTTCAGATTTGCTTTATTATAGCCTTCTGGGTTGCTCAGCGGACTGTCCATATAGCGTTCGCCATACATTACTTCATAATATCCCCAATCGATAACCGGACCACCGGCTACACCTACCTTGAAGATATCATTATAGGTCAGCATGAGGTTGGTGGTCATGAAGCCGCCGAAGCTCCAGCCATGTACACCGATGCGGTTTTCGTCTACATAACCGAGTGATTTTAGAAATTCCACTCCTTTTACCTGATCCTTCATTTCTTCTGTACCCAGTTGGCGGAAGGTGCAGTTCTCAAACTCCCGTCCGCGATTGTCACTGCCGCGGCTGTCGACAGTCAGCATCACATAACCCAGTTGGGCCATGTAAATATCCCATCCTCCGGCGCCATAGTTACGCACATTGTGTATCATTTGTGCATGAGGGCCGCCATACACATAGATGACTGCCGGATATTTCTTGTTGGGGTCGTAGTTCACCGGTTTTACCAGACGATAATAGAGGTCTGTCTTACCATCGGCCGCTTTAATGGTGCCGAGAGTGATTTCGGGCATATTGTATGCATCCATCGGATTGGTAGCAGTCAGCAAATTGATATTTTTTCCTTTACCCGAAGTAGGAACAATGTCTATATTACGGGGAACGGTGGAAGAAGTATAGTTATCTATCACATATTTACCGCTTGCTGACAGTTGTACATTGTGCATTCCATCCTTATTCCCGATGAGACGGCGTTTCCCGGTCTTTACATTCACGGCGTATGCGTTACTTTGTAACGGAGAAACCTCAGTGCTCATGATGATGATTTCTTTGGTCTTTTCGTTGAAGCCGAGAATCTTTTGCACAAGCCATTCGCCTTGAGTGAGCTGTTGCTCCATAATAATGTTGTTGGTGATAGTAGCTTCGCAGTCTCCAAACATTTGTTCGGCACCGATAAAGGCACTGAGATAGGGTGGTACTTTTGCTTTGTGGGCATCCAAATCGTACAAATATAAGTGATTGTAACCATCCATTTGACTTTGGTAGATAAATTTTGTATCATCCCAAGGCAAGAAAATAATAGGATGTTGCGGTTCTACGTATTTGGGATGTGTTTCTTTGATAAGTACGGCATCTTTTTCTCCGTTTTCTGCATTATACCGCACCAACTCTGCATGATTTTGGTCACGGTTCAATTCTATCACATAAACGCTCTTTTCGTCCGGGCTCCAACTAACATTAGTGAAATAGCGGTCGGTCGGGTCACCGGCTTTCAGGTAGACAGTCTTTTCGGTTGCAGGATTGTAAACTCCCACGGTAACTTTATGGCTGGTCATTCCTGCCATCGGATACTTGTCCGGTTCGAGGGTGGCGATACGGGTCGTAGTATTCACTTGCGGATAATCCGTTACCATTGTTTCATCCATGCGGTAAAAAGCGAGCAGGTTTCCTTTCGGACTCCAGAACGTACCTTTATAAATGCCGAATTCTTGACGGTGTACACTTTGGCCGCATACGATGCCTTTGGGTTCATCGGTTACTTGGTGGGTTTTACCGTCTGCAGTGGTTACAAACAAATTATTGGCAATGGTGTAAGCCAGCGAACGGCTGTCTTTGTTCCAGTCTTGGTTGGCTGCTTTGGCGGCAATGGGCTGACTCCATATTATTTCTTTCTTGTCACAGTCAATCAGCACCTTGTGGGTAGATGTGTTTACCAGCATCCACTTTTCGGTATATGGAAAAGATACATTATATAAATGATTCATCTTTCCCAGTTCCTTGGCTGCCAGCAAGTCATTTGTGTCTTGCAAGGTGAAGAGGACAGTCTCTTTTCCGTTGGCCGGGTTCACCGCTTTTACCTCTTCTATGTCGGCGTTGATACATACGTCTCCCCACCATTTCAGTCCATACAGATTCTTGGGCTGTAGATTGAAATAGTTGTTTCCTCCCGGCATCAGATCTTCGAGAGTAAAACTTTTCTTATCCTGCGCTATAACACTCATAGTAGAGATACATGATGTCATTAATATAAGTAGGCTTTTTAGTATAATATTCTTCATAGCTTCTTGTTTTTTCCGGTTTGGGGTTCCGGTTCAGAACCTCAAGCCGGTTAATTCTTTACTATCTATTTTCCTCTTTCTTAAAGCGTGGTTTAAACTCTTTTCTTTCTCCGGTTCCTCTGTCTTTTCTGTCTTTGTTCTTGAAATCTCCACGTCCTTCGCGTTTGTCATCAAAATTGCGTCGTTCGCGCCGTTCTCCGTACTCCACCCTTTCACTGTTGCGGCGGGGGCGGGTATCTTCGCGTCGTGGTTTGAAATCTCTGTCTTTATTTTCGGTACGGAACTCTTTATATTTTCCGTCAAACAACTGATATTTGCGGAATTCACATTCCAAAGCACCATTAAACAACGGTATCTTGATAGATGGCTTCAGTCCGATTTGGTCGAAGCATTCTTCACGATAACTCAGTATCCATGCGTCGTTTCCGGCAAATGCATGTTTCAGACGTTCGCCAATCATCTGGTATAAACCTAATAAATCGTTTGTCGAGATGCGTTCACCGTAAGGAGGGTTGGTGATAATGATACTTTTCTCTTTCGGCTGTTCGAATTGCTGGAACGGTTGTATTTTTAAGATTACCTCCTTGCTCAGTCCTGCTGCTTTCACATTATGTGTAGCAATCTCGTTGGCTTTCGGATTATTGTCATATCCATATACTTTATGTGTGAATTCACGCTCTTGTGAATCATCGTTATAAATCGTATCGAATAATTCTTGGTCGAAGTCGTTCCATTTCTCGAAAGCAAATTCTTTGCGGAATACGCCCGGAGCTATATTACGTGCAATCAAGGCCGCTTCAATAGGAATGGTTCCTGAACCGCACATCGGGTCTATCAAGTCACATTCGCCTTTCCATCCGGTCATTAAAATCATACCGGCGGCCAGTACTTCGTTCAACGGAGCTTCTACTGCCTCCTGGCGATAACCGCGACGATGTAATGATTCGCCGGAACTGTCGAGTGACAAAGTACATTTGTCTTCGGCAATGTGGATGTTCAGTGCTACATCAGGGTTATTGATGCGTACGGAAGGGCGTTCGCCGTTTTTCTCGCGGAAGTAGTCTACGATGGCGTCTTTCACCTTATAGGCTACGAACTTTGAATGGCGGAATTCATTCGAGAATACTACTGCATCGACTGCGAAGCTCTTGTTGGTGTCCAAATACTCTTCCCATGCGATGGATTTAATGGCTTCATACACTTCATCGGCGGTTTTGGCTTCAAAGTGCTTAATGGGTTTCAGGATACGGATGGCTGTACGTAGGCAAAAGTTAGCCTTATACATCATCTCCTTGTCGCCGGTAAAAGCTACCATGCGTCTTCCTATTTCTATATTGCTGGCTCCCAGCTCGGTGAGTTCTTTTGCCAGAACTTCTTCCAGTCCCTGGAAAGTCTTGGCGATTAGCTCGAATTCTTCCTTCATTTTAAAATGATAATTACGTAATTTCAATTGATGCGACAAATTTAGTGATTTTCTCTTTGCTATTCAATTATTTAGAAGATTATCTGTTTTTTAGAAGTTAAATAAGGCGTAAAAGAGGGCAGAAAACAAGATTGGTAATGTTTGTTAAAGGTGTGGAATATTGAAAAAGACCGTCCCAGCACAGTGGTTGAGGCGGTCTTTTGAGTTATCGGTAAATGTTACCTTTAATGTAGACATACCTGTCAAACCGGTAACAGTAATACTGTTAGCAACCGTGTTCCGGAGAGAAATAGATTATATTGGTATTGGTAAGCAAAGGGTTTAAAGTTCCTGAAATCGGCACTTGTCCTATCATTCAGGTTTTTGACTAAGTAATTGGATTGATTCGGTAAATTCAGCTATAATCTCCGATAAATTTGGATTGTCATTACGAAGAATTATCGTTGCAAAGTTTACGACACCTTCTTCATCAACAATTGAAGATGAAATCATTGTAAAAAGAGCCTTCCGATTGTAAGTGGAGAACCAATACTCAAACAACCGGCTACGCATACTTTGCTTGCTGTCACTAGTCTCACAAATATAGAGCAATGTTGAGTTGTTGTTCCTGAAAAATTCATCAACGATAGCAATAATCGTATCACGTACTTTATGGTCACGGGGAGATTTATGGTTATTGATATTGGCTATAATCAATTGATATGAGTTCTGTGACAGTAAAATATCATCTTCCATAAACCCTACAGAATAATGTACTCCCCTGTCTGTAAAGAACTGATAAAATCCATCTTCTCCAGTCGTTTCTACCGGATATGAAGAATTTTCGTTAATACGTTTCAATGAAAGAAGCTGTTTCATAATGCAAAAAAGGTTTCAGCCTCCTTACCTGTACGTTTTTTATAGGCTTCCTTCATTGACTTTTCCAAATTAGCCAGACAAGCACGTTTCTTTTCTCTTGCTGCTTTAAATTTGGCTAAAGTTTCTTCTTTTGTTGCTTTGGTTTTTACCATAAATATCTATCCTTTCCTTTGGCAAAGATAATACTTTTTGTTGAGAATCAGATTCTTTTGTAGAACCTTATAATATTATAACTTTCTCTCTTCAAAATCAGCAGAACAATGATTATAGAACGCCACAAACGCATCGCTCTGTTGTTTGATGATGATTTTTTGGGGGGACACATTGACGAAGTCAGGGCGTAAAAGAAGGCAGAAAACAAGATTGGCAATGTTTGTTAAAGGTGTGGAATATTGAAAAAGACCGTCCCAGCACAGTGGTTGGGGCGGTCCTTTGAGTTATTTATAAGTAGGGTTTATACTACTTACTACTTTATTATTTAGCAGGCTGAATCTGTACGGTAGATGTATAGACAATGCCTGTAGCGTCAGTCAAAGTAACTTTTAATGTTGACATACCTGTCAAACCGGTAACTTTAATACCAGTAGCTGTCAAAGCTACGGTTGCACCGGATTCAATTGTAAATTCAGCTTTAACTACATTGCCACTAGGAGCTGCAGTATTAAGAGTATAGCTGGCGCCATTAGAGTTGGTTAGTGCTGCTGTTGCTCCACTAGCAATGTTAGTGTTGTTTACAACTACAGTTGATGTACCCAATTTAAGTGAAAGCGCTGCTTCTCCGGCTGCATTAAGAACAATATCACCAGTACTGATAGCTACACCTGCAAGAGGAGTAACAAGTTTCGATGTATAAGAATCAGATGCTACCGTAAATGCTTCTTGCAAAGCATCGAACTCATCATTGGTCAGGAATCGGTTTGCATCAGTCTTAGTAACTTGATAGAACAACGGATAGTATGCTGTCATGTTTGCGAACGTATTTTCTTTCAGAGCATCTCCTGTAGCATTGTATACCACTGTCTTATCCAGAATTGCTAATCCTCCTCTGCCGCTGATTCTTGCTATTCCGTTTTCTGTTGAAAGTTCAACATTACTTGAGGTAGCTATCGGAGATTTAGAATCAATATATTTCACGTCATATACAACTTGTGAATACTCTGCATCTGCATAGTTGGCAGTCTTATTAAAGGCTTCGCCAAATCTCAGTTGAGCATCATTTGTAGGTTCAACATAAATTCTAGCATTGAATTCAGTCTTGGCAGTATTCCATTCGGTAGCAGTCTTTTCAAACATATCAGCGAATGAAGGAACAGTTACATTAACCGGCATATTAATCTTGATGATTTCATTGCCTTTAATATTTCCGCTACCTGTTACATAATTCTCATCCATTACAACAAATGACAATTGGTAGTCACCCGGTTGAGCATCAGCAGCTACAGCCTGGTATACAGGTAATTCGATATAACGCAAATCAAGAATATCGTCTGTATTATCTGTCCATGCTGTTCCGTCAGCTTTCAGATATGAAACAGTATTGAACTTATTGTAAGTAGAGTTAGCTAATGCGATGTTATGTTTTACCAAGAATCCGGTCTGGCTCTTTTCTTCTACTACATAGAACTGAGCTGTTTCACGTGCAGCTTCACGAGTTGCGGCAGGAATATTCTTGAATACGTCACCTAAATCGATGCGTACGTTCTTCAAAACGTCGGCAACAGTTGCGGCGGGTGCAATCTGATGAGTTGTAGCAGCGATGGTTTGAGCAGTTACTGTGCTACCGATGATATTGAATTCAACTTCGTTGTCGGTAATTGCAGATTCGTAACCGTTGATAGCCATTGTATGTACAATACCCTTGATAGTTACACCTGTAGCAGAAGCGGGAACATTGATAGTCATACCGTCAACAGTGATTCCGTATTGTTCTGCCAAAGATTTGTTTGTACCTTCAAAAGTGATGTATGAATCATACAAATTACACTGTTCGATAAACAATTCTGTACTTCCGGTAGGGAATTTACCGGTATTTAATGTTGCTACTCGCCCATCAGCAGTTACATATTTTACATCACCACCTCTTACTGTAGTAATAGGTGCGGAAACAGTAGACTTATTGTTGCTAGGTACAACAGCCAATTCATAAGTAGTATAAGGAATGCCATTTACACATAATGTGTATGCCATAGGATGAGTAGCATCAAAATCGAATACTTCCTTGATGTTGTTGGCAGTAACATCATCTGTCATTTCGATAGACAAAGCCCAGTTACCATTAGCAGATGCAGCACGAGAAATCAGTCTGTTGTTTGCAACAGCAGTTACATTTACCGGAGCCACATTGCCCTTTGAGTCAACCAAAGTCAAAGTCTGTGCACCCAAGTCGTAGCTTGCAGGAGTAACCTGAACATTTACAACATTGGTCTGACCTACCATTAACTGATTTCTGGTAATAGTCCCCTTTTTACCTCCCCAGTTAGGGAATGCGATATGGGCAGTACCCCATTGGATTGCATTATTAGTTCCTACAATATCGATGAATGTAGGTGCATTTTGGAACTGTACAGAAGTCAATGCAGCAGATGCTTTCATCAACTCAACAGTTTGCAATTTGCCGTTTGCATCGGGCAGAGTGATGGTTACGGTACCTGCGCTTTGATTGTCCAAAATAGCATATTGACCAACCTTGATGCCGGTAGCTGTACCATTGATTGTCAACTCACCGTTTTTCACTGCGACTGTGTCACCTACCTGACCTATCACCTTTCCGTCTACTTTGAGGTCTTTGCCTTCAATAGTAATGGTTAGTTCGTCTACATCAGGAGCTGTTGTCTTGATGGTATACGTTTTTGTACCCGTACCGTCAACTACAGTCAATACACCTGTCTTTTCGTCGAAAGTCACACTGGTCACACCCTTGTCGCCAATCTTTGACTCCAATTCAGACAGTGTAGTTTCAATCTTGTCAATCTTGCTGTTGATTTCGTCGATATCATCGTCGTAATCTTTACAAGACACAAATGTTCCTGTCGAGGTAACCATTAAGGCTCCGAACAGGATTGCACTTAAAAACTTTTTGTTCATAATAGAAAAACTTTAAATTTATAAATTTAAAAAACTAAAATTGGTTATACATATTCTATCGGTTCCGAGGGCACAGCCCTCTGTTCTTGTTTCATATATCTTTTTGGAGAAACACCCGCCACCTTCTTAAAGGAAGTGTAAAACGTACTTCGAGACAGAAACCCGCAGCGTCGGGGCAGTTCCTCCAACGGACACTTGCCTGAACGGAGCAGCTCCTTGGCATATTC
>NZ_CAOOSE010000041.1:0-26827 GCF_948499155.1 uncultured Phocaeicola sp.
TTTTTAAAAAGCTCGGTATGTTTTTCATGTAGGGGCAGATTGCATCATCCCCTCACCAAGTCGGGTATTCCTTCTTTTCCGTTCATCCTTACATTTTAATTAAAACACTCACATAATCAATCGGTTAAGAATGACAGCACATCCCCTCATCCTCCCTTCAGCCGCGCTTTCCAAGTCCCTTCACAAGCTGCCTTCAGCAATTCCCAGTGTATTCATCTTTTTAGCCTGCCGTTTTCTGTAGGGGCAGACCCGTGTGTCTGCCCGAGAACAGTTCACTTTAAGTTATTGGGGGCATTGGGCGGACACATGGGTCCGCCCCTACCGTAAAGCGCTATTGAAAAAGTTCAAAAGCCGGAAGAAACTTCACAAAATGAAAGGAGGCTGAAGGGGCGGTGACGGGATGCCCGTTCACTACCGGAACCCCCACTGGCAGGGCGTTTCAATGGCTAATGAAAGGAGGAAGGGAGAAACAACGCAATTATTGGTAGATGTCGGGATTCGGGTAAACGTCTTTTAGTCTGGTTATTTGGAAGAAAGAGAAACAATTCTGTTAATGTATACTAAGGTGCTATATCAGTGAAAAGCCATTTTAAACTTGAATGCTTACTAGTTCTCTTTTAATATTAATAAAGATTGATGGATGTTTCTCTTTCAAGTGTAAAACCATACGCTGACACAAGCCTGTATATATGTATGTATTGTATCAGGTTTTGTAATATGGATTAGGGAGAAGAATAGAAAAGATTTTTAAAGAACTATTTTATAGCTGGCACTTTTTTAAAGAAGCTCTAGTTATATAATTTTGTTCATTAGAATAGAAAAAAGAAGCGAGGAAAGTTATGTGTGAAAGTCTAAGCCTCTAAGGTGATGTAATGGGACATGGAGAATGAAAGAATAGTAGGTGCTATAAAAATAATAGCATATTAGATTCTTTCTTAACTATTAAGTAATATATTTGCGTATAATTAATAACGAATGACTGAAAAGGAATTAATCGTACAGTTGAAAGAAGGAGATGAAAAAGCCTTTACCACTTTGTATAGAAGGTATTGGCCGAAGGTTTATAATTTCTCTCGTTTATACTTATCTTCTATTTTGGAGATTGAAGAGGTTGTGCAAGAGGTATTTGTTAAAGTTTGGGAGAGTCGCACCTTGTTGCGTGAGGATGATAACTTTAAAGGATTCCTTTTTATTATTACTCGTAATTTAGTTTTTAATCAATTTCGCAGGAGCTTTAATGAAAATGCATATAAACTGACTGTATTAAGTAGTGTTATGCCTTATTATAATCTTGAAGAAGAACTTAGTGCGGCCGATTTGCAAGAATTTATAGAAAAAATGGTCAAAGAACTTCCTCCACGGCAACAGGAAGTGTTCAACCTGAGCCGGAATGCTCATTTAACGTATAAGGAAATTTCTATCCGTCTGAATATCAGTGAAAAAACTGTAGAAAGACATATTAATGAAGCTCTGAAGTTTTTGAAGAAGAACATAATGCTTTATCTTATTTTTATCTTTTAAATTACTTCATTTTTGATTTTTACAAAAAAAAGCGCTTTCGTCTGGGGGTACTTTATTAGTTGTGCGTATTTATAATAGATGCGTATAAAATTTATCTGTGCAAAAAATAAAATGTAAAATGAGCAAAAATCGGGATGATGTAATAAAGAAACTGTTTGAACGTTCTCTGGAACCCAAGGAAAGAGGGGAACTGAATAATTATGAGTTTATTAATGATGCTCTTCGCAAACAATGGGAAGAGGTACCTGCTACTATTGATCCGGTAAGAGAAGAACGTATTTTGCATAGTATATTGAAGAGTATTAGAAGAAAGAAAAATCATTTCACTTATTCTTTCTATCGATATGGAATAGCTGTATCAGTGGCTATATGTATGTTGCTTTCGGCGTTATTATTTGTGAAAAGCGGTCATCAGGAAGTGATTTATGTTGTGAATACCGGATATCAGTCAATGGACTCAGTGAAATTGGCGGATGGTACGAAGGTAATGTTAGGTGCAGGTAGTAAACTTACCTATCCTCAAAAATTTTCAGGCTCTAATCGCGAGGTTAAATTGTCTGGACAAGCATTTTTTAATGTGAGCCCCAATAAAGCTCATCCGTTTATTGTGAAAACTAAAAAGATGGATGTAACGGTAATGGGAACTTCTTTTGAAATATTTAGTTATGATAACGATAAAGAGGTAGAGGCTATTTTGTTGACAGGGAAAGTGAAAGTCGCGATTTCAGACAATAAGAAGTTGGAAGGTAAAATATATACTTTAGCTCCAAATGAAAAGTTGACTTATAGTGAGGAAAAAGGAGTGAGTCTTACAAATATTGATGCAGATGCTTATTCTGGTTGGCGAAAGGGGAAGAGAATAAGTTTCAAGAATGAAACCTTGCAGATGATATTGAATAGATTGGAAAAGTGGTATGGGCAAAGGATAGAGTGTGATCCTCAATTAGCTGAATATTATCGTTTCACTTTTACTGTACATAGCGAACCGTTGGGCCTAATATTAAATTACATATCACATAGTGCTCCATTGACTTATAAAATGGTTGGTAATAATCATTATTTGATAGAAGCAAAGGAATAAGTAATATAGTAGAACTTTAAAATTTAATGCTTATGAAAAACACTAGGCTATGATAAACATCCCCCTATGGGATTATTTGAGAACGTTTATATTTCCATTAAATGGAATTACTGTTAATTTTTTAATCTAATAAACAATTCAAATTTTATGAAAAAAAGTAATCTGCGGTTATTTTATCCGCAAAAAGTGAAAAGACATCTCTTTTGTGTCTTAATGGCTTGTGCTGCTTGTTCAATACCGGCAAATGCTTTTACTCAGGCCACTTCTATCTCACTAACTAAGTCGAATGTTTCCATGCACTCTGTAATGCAGGAAATAGAAAAACTTAGTGACTATACGTTTTTTTATAATGATAACCAAATTAGACTAAACAAAAAGATTTCTGTGAATGTCAAGAATGCTTCTATTGAGCAGGTATTAAATCAAATGTTTAAAGATTCTGGTTATACTTATAAAATAGTAAATAACCAAATTCTTATTTCGACAGTAAAAGCTGTAAGTGTAATAGAACATCAGCAACAGAAGAACAGAACTATAACAGGTTGTGTAAAAGATGTGAATGGTGAACCCATTATTGGTGCTTCAGTTGTTGAAAAGGGGGTTACCACAAATGGAACAGTTACGGATTTTGAAGGTAATTACACTCTGACGATTTCTAGTGATGAATTGCAAATTAGCTATATAGGTTATTTACCTCAAGTAGTAAAAATACACTCGGGTACTTCTTTTTATAATGTAACTTTAAAAGAGGATACCAAAACATTGGATGAAGTCGTAGTTATCGGGTATGGCACCCAAAAGAAGGTGAATTTAACAGGTTCTGTTGCTTCTGTTAACTCAAGCGAAATTAAAGACCGTGTTCAGACTAATGTGCTTTCGGCTGTTCAAGGTACAGTACCTGGAGTGACTGTAATTTCTCGTCCGGGATCTACTCCATCTATAAACTTCCGTGGACGTGGTAATTTGGGAACTTCAGAACCTCTTTATGTGATTGATGGTGCTATTGCGGATGCTGCGTTTTTTCAAAGTCTTAATCCTAATTCTATAGAAAGTATTTCCTTTTTGAAGGATGCTTCATCTTCTTCTATTTATGGTTCTCGTGCAGCTTATGGTGTTGTATTGGTGACTACCAAAAATGGCGAAAAGGGAAAGATGAATGTCTCATATAGTGGCTTGGTGGGTATGAAAACTCCTACTTATCTGCCTAAAACTGTGGATTCATGGGAGTATGCTTCTATGTTGAATGAAGGTATGTATAACCGTAATGCGGCAAATGGTAAATATCAGGCATATTCGCAGGAAGAAATTGATAAATTTAGAAATGGAACAGATCTTGACTATTATCCTAATACGGATTGGGCTGATTTGGTGTTGGATAAACATGTATTGACTACCCAACATTCTGTAAGCTTCAGTGGGGGAAGCGATAAAGTACGCTATTTTATGAATTTGGGATATATGTATGATGATAAGCCTAATTTTATGTCAGGGCAGGACAAAACTCGTTATACATTGGATACTAATATAGCATCGGATATTACTAAATGGTTTACTGTTAAAGGTAGTATTAAATACATACGCAATGTGTCTGATACAGAACATGGACAACCTTGGATGGGAAACTTTTTATTGGTTCCCTCTATTATGGTAGGTCAACAGTCAAATGGAGAATGGGGAAGTATTGCCGGTGGCAAACAGGCTACCCAATCTTTTATCACAGGCAATCCTCTTCGTGCTTTAAGTAAAAAAAATTGGAGTAAATCCAAGACTGAAGAAACAATGTATGATTTAGGTTTTGATATAAAACCAGTTAAAGGGTTGGTGATTAGCGGTCAAGGAGTGTTTCGCGGCCAAGAGTATAAGGGTAAGTCTTACACTGCATTGCAAGATGAAGTGAAGACTTTCGAGACTGGTGTACCTATTGGTGGTACCGGTACTTATACAAACTCTATGAGTATGAACTGGAGTAGTGTAACACGTATGCTGTATACTGGAACTGTAAAATATGATTGGTCTAATTCGATACATAATATTAGTGCATTAGCTGGTACTTCTTATGAGCACTATAAATATGAAGCATTGAGTGCAGGGCGTAAAAACTTTCCATCTGATGCTTTGGTGGATTTGAACGGTGGCTCTAATGCTGGAAAAGATCTTTCTAATGGTGGTGGAATGACTGAATACAAGATTCTTTCATACTTTGGACGTATTAATTATTCATTAATGGATCGTTATTTATTAGAAGCTAATATTCGTGCGGATGCCTCTTCACGTTTCTATAAAGATAATCGTTGGGGATATTTCCCTTCATTCTCTGCCGGTTGGCGTATTAGCCAAGAAGAGTTTATGAAAAATCTATCTTGGATTAATAATTTGAAGATTAGAGCATCTTGGGGTACGTTGGGTAATATTAATAATGTAGGGAACTATGATTATTTCCAAAATTACAATTTAGGTTCTGATTACAATTTCAATGATGAGGCTGTAAAAGGTATTCTGGAATCTAAACCGGCCAATTTAGGTTTGGGCTGGGAAACGGTTGCTTTGACTGATTTTGGTGTAGATATTGATTTGTTTGATAATAAATTAAGCATTGTTGCCGATTATTATATCAAAAATACCAGTGATATTTTGTTGGGCTATAATGTGCCGGTAGAAACTGGTATTTGGAGCGCACCGTCTCAAAATATCGGAAAAGTGAAAAATACAGGCTTTGAGATGGCTCTTACATATAGAGGTAATGTTGGTGGTTTGAAATATACAGTAACTGGTAACATTGCAACTAATAAAAATAAAGTTGTGGACTTAGCCGGTTCAGATGATATCATTAGTAATGGTGGTGATAAAATTCGTTTTATATTAAGAGAAGGTGAGCCTATCGGTTCATTCTATGGATATAAGACTGATGGACTTTATACGCAAGAAGAAATTGATGCAGGACGCTTTTATACTTTTGGCCGTATTCCTAATGCCGGTGATATTAAATATGTTCCTCAACGTGAGGATGTGAAGTATTATGGTGACTTGGATGCGAATGAGGATAAATCTCATGCAGCTATTTCTGGTGAGGATCGTACAATCATTGGTAAAGATGTTCCTGATTTTACTTATGGGGTTAATTTGAATCTGCAATGGAAGAATTTTGAATTGTCTGTATTTGGCCAAGGTGTAAGCGGTACAATGACAGCTTTTGAATCAGAGCAAATCTCAGCCTTTATGTTGAATGCCAACCCTCGTGAGTTTCACCGGGGGCGTTGGACACAAGAAAATCCTAATCCGCGTGCCGTATATCCGCGTATTTATGGAGGACATAGTTTAGATGACTATAATCAATATTTCTCAGACTATCAGTTGTTTGATTCGGACTATTTCCGTATTAAAAGTATCTCTTTAGGATATATGGTTCCTGCAAATGTAGTGAAGAGTTGGGGCTTGAGTAGCTTGAAGTTCTTTGTAACAGGAGAGAACTTATTTACATTACGTGCTGATGATAAAATGAAAGATTTTGATCCTGAATCGCCTTCAGGACGTGGCTTGAGCTATTTAGGTAGTAAATCCGTAGCATTTGGTGTGAATGTTTCATTTTAATTGATAATCTTAAATAACGAATTGAATTATGAAAAATATAAAGAATTTAGCTGTTCTAGGGTTATTTACAGTTGCTTTTGCTTCATGTGATATGGAGGTAGTACCGCCTTCAGAGATTGCAGCTGAAAATTTCTGGAAGACAGAAAAGGATGCATGGTATGGTTTGAACGCTTGTTATGCACAAATGAGTGGTATGGATATTTGGGATGAAATGTGTACGGATAATGCACATAGTCATAAACCGTGGGAAGGCCCCTATGAATTGATTCAACAAAATGGAGTTAGTTCTGAGAGTGACCGTGGTTATAGCTTCAGTACTATTCGTATTGTAAATAACTTCCTTGAAAAAGTTGATGGATGTGAAATGGACGCGGCTTTGAAGGAAAGAATGAAAGCTGAAGCACGCTATTTTCGTGCGTCGGATTATTTGGATTTAACTACTAAATTTGGTAAAGTTCCTTTGGTTACTACTGTGATGGAGTATGATGCGCCTAATGTGAAGCGTGATCCGGTGGAAACTGTTCAAGCATTTGTTTTGAGTGAATTAGATGAAATAGCTGAGATATTACCAGATAGTTATCCTGGCGGAGAAGGTTATGAAAAAGGACGAATCACTCGAGCCGGAGCATTAGCTTTGCGTGCTCGTGCTGCTTTGTATTTTGGTAATTTTGCAGAAGCGGAAGCATCTGCCGGAAAGATAATTCAGGAAGGACATCATAGTTTGTTCCGTGTGACATCTTTGAATGCCGCTCAACAGAAAGAGGCTGATGAGATGGAACAATATATTGATTTTGAAGCAAAGAATATCGATAAGGATAAGTTTGTGAAAGGTATGTTCAGTTATGAATGTCTGTGGCATAAGGAGAATGCCAATCCTGATAATCCAGAGTATTTGGTGACCCGGGGGTATATGGCAGATGATAATAACTACGATTGGACTCGCTATACTTATATTCGTCCTAGTCAATTGGTTTCTGGCTATTCTTCATACGAACCGATGCAGGGATTGATTGATGCGTATTGGGATATTGACGGCAAAACGATACGCCCTGAGATTCCTGTAGCAACCCGTAAAGAGAATTTTGCTAAAATAACAGCTGTTGTTGAAGGAATGGATCAAACTACTTATATTAAGACTGTTCCTACTTTGAATCTGAAAGAATATGCCTATATGGATGAGTTCCGTAATCGTGACAGCCGTCTCTATGCTTCTATGTTGTTCCCTTTTAAAGGATGGCATGAAACAGATTTTGGGACTTTCTATTATCGCTGGAATCCGGCATGGGCTGGATCGGACGGCAATGAATCATGGACAGGATATAGCTATAGAAAATTGCTTTCTTTGACAGCTTATTCGGATTGGGCTAGTATGGAAGATTATCCGGTTATCCGTTATGCCGAGGTCTTGCTGACTTATGCTGAAGCGCGGATTCAAACCAAAGGTTGGGATGCTGAAGTCCAAAAGGTATTGAACGATTTACGTGATCGTTGTGGTATGCCTAATGTACCTACAGCAATGCCGTCTAAGGAGGCTGCTTTGGATTTTGTGCGTAACGAACGTCGTATAGAACTGGCTGCTGAAGGACAACGTTATGATGATATACGTCGTTATGGAGCTGCATATTGTAACAAAGTAATGAATGCTACGGTCTATGCTCCTAATGGTTATGAGGTCGTGAATATGACATGGAGTGATCGTTTAATGTTAATGCCTATTCCTCAAGGAGCGATGGATTTAAATCCGTTGTTGCGGGATGATCAGAATCCGGGATATTAATCGAGATGAATTTTAGGTGTTAGGATTATGCACGGGATGTGTATGACATTTGTCTTCACATCCCGTTTTTTATCATTAATGTGTTAAAAAAACATAAGCAAATACAGAGTATATAAGGGAAACTTCCTTTCTTTGTACTTTAATACAGCGATTGGTTAATTCATTAAATCTAATAAGTATGAAATTACTTTCGATTTTAGCGTTAAGTGCGGTCTTTGCGCTCACTTCAATAAATTTGTATGCTCAAAAAGTATATGATATTTCCACGTTTGGCTTAAAACCCAATACTCATAAAAATGCTTCTCCTGTTTTACAAAAGGCATTGTCGAAAATAAAGGCGGAGTGTAAGGATGGTGAGGCGGTTATTCTTCGTTTTCCTGAAGGCCGTTATGACTTTCATGAAAAAGGGGCTGCCGTACGCGAATATTATATTTCGAACCACGACCAGGACAATCCCAAGAAAGTAGGTATTGCACTGGAGGATATGAAGAATCTCACTCTTGACGGACAAGGGGCACAGTTTGTCTTTCATGGGAGAATGTTACCGGTATCACTCCTTCGTTCGGAGAACTGTAGTTTGAAGAATTTCAGTATTGATTTTGAAAACCCTCATATTGCACAAATAAAGATATTGGAGAATACTCCTCAAGAAGGAATCGTTTTTGAACCGGCTTCATGGGTGAAATATCGTATAGCTAAAGACTCAATCTTTGAAGCTTATGGAGAAGGGTGGACTTTAAAACATTCTTGGGGTATTGCTTTTGATGGGGATACCAAACATTTGGTATACAATACCAGCGATATTGCTTGCCCGACGAAAGGGGCAAGTGAGATTGCGCCGCGCCGCATCCGTGCTCCTCATTGGAAAGATGCACGTCTTGTTCCCGGAACTGTTGTTGCCATGCGTGGCTGGGGACGTCCCACTCCCGGTATCTTTCTTTCACATGATTTAAATACGACCTTGGAAAACATAAAAGTCCATTATGCCGAAGGAATGGGATTGCTGGCACAATTCAGTGACAATATCACGCTAGAGAAGTTCTGTGTTTGTTTGAAGGGGGAGGATGATCCGCGTTATTTTACCACACAGGCAGATGCAACTCACTTTTCCGGTTGCAAAGGAAAGATTACTTCGTGCAACGGATTGTATGAGGGCATGATGGATGATGCCATTAATGTGCATGGAACGTATCTAAAAGTGGTGAAAAGGATAGATGACCGTACATTGGTCGGACGTTATATGCACGGTCAGTCATGGGGATTTGAATGGGGACGCGCCGGAGATGAGGTGCAGTTCGTACAATCCGCTACTATGGAATTGATTGGCAAGCAGAATAAGATTGCAAGCATTCGTCCGTATGATAAAGAACAAATAGATGGAGCACGTGAGTTCATCATTGCTTTTGATGAGGCTATAGATTCGGCTATCAATGAACAGAGTGGATTTGGTATTGAGAATCTTACTTGGACTCCGGAAGTCTTGTTTGCCGGAAATACGATTCGCAATAATCGGGCGAGAGGTACGTTGTTCAGTACTCCGCGTAAAACAGTTGTCGAGAATAACTTATTCGACCATACTTCAGGGGCTGCTATTTTATTGTGTGGAGACTGTAATGGTTGGTTTGAAACCGGAGCGTGCCGTAATGTAATTATTCGCAAGAATCGTTTTGTGAATGCACTTACCAATTTATTTCAGTTTACGAATGCCGTGATTTCGATTTACCCGGAAATACCCGACCTGAAGAATCAGCAGAAATATTTTCATGGAGGACCGGAAGGGGGTATTGTGATAGAAGATAATGAATTCGATACTTTTGACGCTCCTATTCTGTATGCCAAATCTGTAGATGGATTGATATTCCGCAATAATGTTATAAAGAAGAACACGGACTATAAACCGTTCCATTTTAATCAGAACCGTTTTTGGTTGGAGCGGGTGACGAATGTGACGATTGCCGAATAAGGCGTCGGTTTATAAATGAATACTAACTATTATATTTTAAATATTTATTTTTGAAAAGACATGAAGATTAAGAATCTATTGACTGTGATGACCGGCTTGGCATTGTTCTGCTTGGTCGGATGCGCTTCTCCTCAGAAGGAAGCTGCTGCAAAGGAGTATGCTCCTATCGAAGTTGCTGTGCCCGAGCGTCCTGCCGGACAGCAAGATGTAATTCAACTGACCACTCCGAAACTGGATACGGTTCGTGTTGGTTTTATTGGCTTGGGTATGCGTGGTCCCGGTGCTGTTGCACGTTGGACTCATATTCCCGGTACAAAAATTGTAGCTTTGTGTGACCTTCGTCCCAAATGTGTAGAAAGAGCACAAGGTATTTTGGAAAAGGTCGGTCTTCCTAAAGCTGCCGAATATTCAGGTTCTGAAGATGCATGGAAGCAATTGTGTGAACGTGATGATATTGATGTGGTATATATTGCTTCAGACTGGAAACATCATGCCGAAATGGGTATTTACGCTATGGAACACGGCAAGCATGTTGCCATTGAAGTTCCGTCTGCTATGACACTGGACGAAATCTGGGCGTTAATCAATACTTCAGAAAAGACTCGCAAGCACTGTATGCAGTTGGAAAACTGTGTATATGACTTCTTCGAACTGACTACATTGAACATGGCTCAGCAGGGATTGTTCGGTGAAGTGCTGCACGTAGAAGGTTCTTATATCCACAACCTTGAAGAGTTCTGGGGTGAATATTGGAACAACTGGCGTTTGGATTACAACAACGAATTCCGTGGTGACGTTTATGCCACTCATGGCCTTGGCCCGGCCTGCCAATTGCTGGACATTCACCGTGGTGACCGCATGAAGACTTTGGTGGCTATGGATACTAAAGCTGTAACCGGTCCTGAACTGGGTAAGAGATATGGTTTGGCAAATGATTCTATTGAATTCCAAAACGGTGACCACACCATGACTTTCATCCGCACTGAAAACGGTAAAACTATCCACATTCAGCATGATGTAATGAATCCTCGTCCTTACAGCCGTATGTATCAGCTGACAGGTACGAATGGTTTCGCCAACAAATATCCTATCGAACAATACTGCTTGCGTCCCGACCAAGTTGACGCTAAAGAAGTGCCTAACCACGAAAACCTGAATATGCACGCTGCTGTTCCCGAAAACGTGAAAGAAGCCTTGATGCAGAAATACAAACACCCGATTCACCAGGAACTGGAAGAAACTGCCAAGAAGGTAGGTGGTCACGGTGGTATGGACTACATCATGGACTATCGTCTGGTTTACTGTCTGCGCAACGGTTTGCCTTTGGATATGGATGTATACGACTTGGCTGAATGGTGCTGTATGGCAGACCTTACCCGCCTTTCTATCGAAAACGGTAATGCTCCGGTAGCTGTACCCGACTTTACCCGCGGTAGCTGGAACAAGGTGAAAGGTTATCGCCACGCATTTGCCAAATAATTCTTAAAATCTCGTTTTTAAACTGAGATAATTTCAACATAAAATGAAAGAAGAGGTTGTTACCGATACCGGTAACAACCTCTTTCTGATATATATATCCTGTTTTATTCTTCTACGATACTTGTACGCGGCCGTTGGGGTGTGATTTCCTTTTGCTGTTTCAGATATTCTATCAGAGCGTCTGATGAGGTGGCAGTCGTTTCATGTCCCGGGTCGGCATGGTCAAATCGGTAGCTGGAGGCGATGTAGCTGTTCATTCCTACTTTATACTGTTTATTCTCGTCCAGCGGGTTACCGTTCATATCTTTTAGGGTGACACTCACGGCTTTGCCGTCATGGGTATGAATGGTATAGGTCATGCCCGAAACCAATAAATCGGCACGTTTGCTGGCTTTGCGGTAGGAGTTCATTAATAAGGTGCGAATCTCTGCCGGAGTCATCCGGTAGATAACTACGCTGTTGCCGAAGGGATCCAGTTGATAAATCTCGGCCATGGTGATTTCTCCTTTGGCTATTTGTCCGATGCGCACGCCGCCGGCATTCTGGAAAGCAAAGTCGAGATTATGCACGCTGGTTACGGCATCCGTCATCAGTGAGCCGAGAGGTTCTTTACCGTTGAACTGTGCTGTGGCGTGTGCTATTACTTGGTCTAAGTGGCAATCCTCTCGGAATTTCTGAATCAGTTGCTTGATATCTGTATCTTCGTCTTTGAGTTTCGCGATATTAATCAGCTCGAATTTCTTATCTTTTACTTTATTGTCATCTAAGGTTATGGTGGTCTTGCCCAGATAATGGAGATTACTTTGTGCCTGATTAATCAGGACACCATTCACGATAATGGTGGAGTCAATGCGTGTATGTGAGTGCCCTCCAATGATAACGTCCAGCTCGGGCATCGCTTCGGCTATTTCACAGTCTTTGGTATAACCGGTATGGGTGAGACCGACAAACAAGTCACATTGAGTGCGTAAGTTCTTGTATTTAAGGGCTGTTGAGACTGGCTCTGTGAATGTGACACCTTTCAGGCGTGCAGGATGGGTGGCGGGGAGCAGTTCGCCTGTTCTTCGCTTACTCACTTCGATGAGGCTCAGGATGCATATCTTGGTGTCACCGATTTGGAGGAAAGCATAAGGTTGAGGTTGTTTGATTTTGGCTGTTTCTTCGTCGACAATCATGTTGGCACACAGGAATTGGAAGTTGGCCTGCTCCATTCGTTGGTTCAACACTTCCTGTCCATAGTCGAATTCATGGTTCCCGAATATCTCATACCGATAGCCTATCCGGTTCATTAAGTCAATCATGGGGAAGCCTTTCTCGGGATATTGGTCTACTACCGGATTCCCCGAAAACATATCTCCTCCACTTAGAATCAAGATATTGGGGTTCTTGGTACGTTCTTTCTGTATATAGCTTGCTATTTTGGCAAAGTTATCAATACTGCCGTGCATGTCATTGGTAGAAAAGAGGATGATTTGCGTTTCTTTTGCTGACAGTGAGCAGCATAGAAAGACAAATAACAATAGAAAACTAGATAGCTTTTTCATTTATTACTGGTGTTTAATAGGTTGGTTTAATGCTGCAAAGATAGGTTATTAATATTTCAAATGCTTTGCAGCATACAGAAAAGTTTGTTTCCGGGCAATGGTATATTTGTCTTCTAATGGGGGAGAATACTTATAAATGGTGATTGTAGGAAAGAAATGACTGCTGAGACAGCTTTCTAAATTACCTATAAAAAGCGATTGCGGCGCGTCGGTTTTATTAGGAATTTTGCATCCGAATAAAGAATGTAATTACTTAGCAAGAGAAAAACGTGAGAACAGCAATTCGGAAAGTGAGTATTTTAATTATCGTTTTATGGGCGGGCGTATCTGTATATGCACAGCCATATAAAACCATGATTTCGGGTAAAGTCGTATCGAAGGAGAAGGAAATCATAGATTTGGCAACTGTGTATCTGAAAGGGACCAACTATGGTTGTATGACCAATGAACAGGGAATATATCATCTGCATGCTCCGGCAGGAGAGTATACGCTGGTTGTTTCTGCCATCGGCTACGAAACGGTGGAGAAGCCGGTGAAACTCCTTCGGGATGAGAGAGTAAAAATGAATGTAGTGTTAGCTTCGTCTGTAACAGAGTTGGATGAGGTCGTTGTCGTATCCAATGGGGTAGGCCGTGTGAAGCGTTCGGCTTTTAATGCCGTGGCTGTGGATACGGAGGAGTTGCAGAACTCGACGAAGAATTTGAGTGACGCCTTGTCCAAACTTCCGGGTATGAAGTTGCGGGAAGCAGGAGGTGTAGGCTCTGACACCCAACTCATGTTGGACGGCTTTTGTGGAAAACATGTCAAAATCTTCATTGACGGAGTGCCACAGGAGGGGGTAGGCAGCTCGTTCGGGCTGAACAATATTCCTGTGAATTTTGCCGAGCGTATAGAAGTGTATAAAGGGGTTGTACCGGTAGGATTCGGCACCGATGCTTTAGGAGGTATCGTCAATATTGTGACGAACAAGAAGAAGAGAAAATGGTTTTTGGATACTTCTTATTCCTATGGCTCGTTTAATACGCACAAGTCGTATGTCAATTTCGGGCAGACTTTCAGAAACGGATGGATGTATGAGATAAATGCATTCCAAAACTATTCCGACAATGATTATTATGTGGATACTTATGTCACTCATTTTTCTCCCGATGGCAATACCACCGACAAAAAGAAGATTGAGCATGTAAAGCGTTTCAATGACACTTACCACAATGAGGCTGTCATCGGAAAGATTGGTTGGGTGGGAAAACCTTTTGCCGACCGTTTGCTCTTTGGCTTTACTTATTCCAATATGTACAAGGAGATTCAGACAGGAGTGCGTCAGGAAGCGGTATTTGGAGAGAAGCATCGCAAGGGACATTCGCTGATGCCCTCATTGGAGTATCGTAAGCGGGATTTGTTCACCAAAGGGCTGGATATCAGCTTGACGGCAAATTATAATTATAACCTGACCCAGAATGTTGATACTGTGCCTTATCAATACAACTGGTATGGCGAAAAGCAATATACCGGTTCAAAAGGAGAGCAATCTTATCAGGACAATGAATCGAAGAATAAGAACTGGAATGGAACGTTCAGGGCCGATTATCGCCTTAGTAGGGCGCAGACCTTTACATTGAGCCATGTGCTGACTGCTTTTGAGCGAAGTAACCGTTCGGATGTGAATTCCACTTCGGCCGTCTCCGACTTTACTGTTCCCAAGAAGACAAGGAAGAATATCACCGGGCTTTCTTATCGCCTGATGCCCACTGAGAAATGGAACTTCTCTGCTTTCGGGAAGTATTACAACCAGCATAGTTCGGGATTGGTCTCACAAAATGCCGACGGCATAGGAAACTATATCGATATGTCTAAGAACGTAAGCGCTTTGGGTTACGGTGTGGCAGGCACCTATTGGATAATAAAGGACCTGCAGGCGAAGCTCTCATACGAGAAAGCTTATCGGCTACCGTCCAATGAAGAACTGTTCGGTGACGAGGATTTGGAAGCGGGGAAGGCTGATTTGAATCCGGAGAACAGTGACAACATTAATCTGAACCTCAGTTATACACACCAGTTTGGCAAACATGGGCTTTATGTGGAAGGAAGTTTGATTTATCGTGATACGAAAGATTACATCGTTCGTACTATCAGTTCTTTTGGAGGCAAAAGCTATGGTTCCTATTATAACCATGGGCGTGTAAAGACGAAAGGCTTCAATGTATCCGCACGTTACAGTTATTCGCATTGGCTCAGTGTGGGAGCTACTTATAGCAGCATGGATACGCGTGACAATGAGAAATACCTGGAAGGGGGTTCCCTGCAGGAAAGCCTGAAGTATAAACTGCGTATACCCAACCAGCCTTACCGTTATGCCAGCCTGGATGCTTCTCTCTATTGGCATGACTTGTTTGCAAAAGGAAACCGCTTGTCGCTCACGTATGACAGCTATTACCAGCACGAGTTTCCCTTGAATTGGGAAGCCATCGGAGAGGCTTCTTCCAAGAAACGCGTACCAGAACAGTTTTCACATAATCTAGGAGTTACGTATAGCATCAAGAACGGACGCTATAATCTTTCGTTTGAATGTAAGAACTTCACGGACGAGAAGCTATATGATAATTATAGTCTGCAGAAAGCCGGGCGTGCGTTCTATGGGAAGGTGAGAGTTTATTTCGGACAATAAATATGAATCGATAAATAAAATAGAAGAATGATGAATGGAAATTTTTTGTTTTGGTCTGTTGCCATGGTATTTTGTGCAGGCAGTGTGTTGACTTCATGCAGTGATGATACAGTGCCCGAGAATCCAACGCCGGATACTCCCGGTACCGATACCGGGACAGGAACATACGTGGTTGCCGCCACTGTTGATGGGGTGAATTATCTCCTGACCGCCGAGTCTTTGGACGAAGGAAGCGTCACAGTAAAAAATAATGGTCTTGAAACCGAGACCGGTACGTATTGGGTGTTTCATAACAATGATTACCTTTTTCGTCTCGTGTATAATAAAGGAGGAGACGGAACCGGCTCCTCTTATATCCTGAACTGTAATAATAAGCCCGAAGAGCATCTGTCGTATGCCTTTAAACGCATCACCACGTATGGCACATGGGGCGACAATGTCATTACCGCTTCTACCGGCGATACAGACCGGACGGATGCCAACGGATATGCGGAGCAAGGCATCCTGGTGAACTATCTGAATTCGCTGAACGGTACGACGAGTACCAAGACCTACCCGTGTGAAAACTATTTGGGTAACGGTGAGTATGTTACCTTTTCCGGATTTGTGCAGGCGAACGGCAAACTTTACACTTCAGTAATTCCGATGGGGATGAGCCAATATGGTGTAAAAGCGTTTCCGGACAAGGTGACCGACCCTCAACTTGTGGCAACCGTGGCGGGAGGCAGTGCCAGCAGTGCTTATAAAGAAGGTTCTATTCCTTCCACCCAGTATCCCGATTATGCATACGTGGCCATTTATAGCGGAAGTGATTTCAGCACTACCCCAACGATTGTCGCCACGGACAAAATTGGTTTTGCCAGCGGACGTATGCGTTCGCAATATTACCAGACCATCTGGGCGGCCGATAATGGCGATTTGTACGTTTTCTCGCCGGGCTATGGACGGCTCACTACTTCTTCGGACGACTTGAAGCGTGTGCAGGGAACACTTCCTTCGGGAGTGATGCGAATCAAGGCAGGAGAAACTTCGTTCGACGCCACTTATTATGTCAATCTCGAAGAGCTTGGAAACAAACATCCGGTGTACAAATGCTGGCATATCACAGAAGATTATTTCCTGCTTCAGATGTATACTCGCGGATTACAGTCGAAAGGGGAGTACACCACCGAACTAGCTGTCTTTAAAGGTGAGGACCGGACACTGAAGCCGGTGACCGGATTGCCGTCGGAAGATGTTCTGAGCGCTTATGGAAATATCCCTTATAATGAGAACGGTTACATATATGTGCCGGTATCCACTACCGATGGCAGTGCTCCGGCACTTTACAAGATTGACCCTCGGACGGCTACTGCCACAAAGGGGCTGACTATCGTTGCGGAATCTGTTAGTACCGTAGGTAAACTTGTATCTCAAAAATGAAAAAGATATTTCGTACATTGCATCTTTGGCTTTCCGTGCCTTTCGGACTGCTTGTCAGTCTGATATGCTTTTCGGGTGCCATGCTGGTTTTCGAGAACGAAATAACGGAGTGGAGCCGCCCCGACCTTTATCATGTGAAGGAGGTAAAGGCGGAACCACTGCCTGTGGAAATGCTTCTCGAACGAGTGGCGGAGACATTGCCCGACAGTGTATCTGTCACCGGAGTGAGTATTCCTTCAGAGAAGGGGCGCACGTGGCAGGTAAATCTCTCCAAACCACGTCGTGCATCGGTTTATATTGACCCTTATACGGGTGAAGTGAAGGGAAAATACGAGCGTCCGGCCTTTTTTCTGACCATGTTTAAACTGCATCGCTGGCTGTTGGACAGTATGAAGCCCGGTGGCGGTATCTTCTGGGGAAAGGTGATAGTGGGAGTGAGTACACTAATGTTTGTTCTTATTCTGCTGACAGGCATCATTATCTGGTGGCCGCGCACACTGCGGGCGTTGAAGAATAGTCTGAAGATAACGTTGCGGAGGGGATTCCGCCGGTTCTGTTACGATTTTCATGTGGCGGGCGGTTTGTATGCGTTGCTGTTTTTGCTGATGATGTCACTGACGGGACTGACTTGGTCTTTTGCTTGGTACCAGACTGGATTTTATAAAATTTTCGGAGTAGAAACCCGGCAGGGAAGCGGGCACGCAGCTCATGGGCAGGAGAAGAAGGAAAAGTCACAGGTTCCGTATGCACATTGGGAACAGGTCTATCGACAGTTGAAGGATGAGAATCCCGATTACCGACAGATTTCCATATCCCGGGGCACTGCCAATGTCTCTTTTGACCGGTTGGGCAATCAGCGTGCGAGTGACCGTTATGAGTTTGACCCTCGTTCGGGTGAGATAATGAATGTATCTTTATATCAGGACGCTGAGCCGTCGGGAAAGATTCGGGGGTGGATATATTCGGTGCATGTAGGGAGCTGGGGCGGTATCTTTACCAAGATACTTGCCTTTGCAGCGGCTCTCATCGGGGCTTGTCTGCCATTGACAGGCTATTACCTGTGGATAAAACGTAAGCTCGGACAAAGAAAACGAAGGTGCTAGCGGCGGGTGTGCCAAAAGCAAAAACAGCGTGACCGTTATGTCAGCTTTTGGCACACTTCTCTATTTCCCATACGGTTTGAGATTAAAACCACTTTATCTTTCTGAAGATAACGAAGGCCATGGCCGATAATACGATAGATATCAATATGATGAGGCTGAAAGCATGTGGCAACTCATCCACATGCACATCCACGTTCATTCCATAAAAGCTGGCAATCAATGTAGGTACCATCAGTATGATAGAGATACTGGTCATGCGCTTCATGATAGTATTCACATTATTTGAAATGATGGAGGCAAAAGCATCCATTGTGCCTGTCAGAATATCACTGTAGATATTCACTGTGTTGTATGCCTGTTTCAATTCGATGACCACATCTTCCACCAGGTCAGGGTTCTGATAATCTTTTTCCTGAAAGATACTTTGCAATTTGCCTACCATCACTTCATTTCCACGTATCGAGGTGTTGAAATAGACCAATGTCTTTTGCAGTTTCATCAACCGCAGTAAATCTTCATTGCGTATGCTTCTCTCTAATTCCTTTTCGGCCGCTGCCACATCATTGTTTATCTGCTTCAGGTATTTCAGGAACCATACTGCGGAAGAATAAATCAGCCGCAATATCAGTTCAAATTTATTGCGCACTACTATTCCTTTTCGGCGTGTGTGGTCGATAAAGTCAGGTATCATTTCGGTGGAATGATAGCAAATGGTGACAATAATCTCATTGTTTGTGATGATGCCGATGGGAATGGTTGTATATGGAATGCTTCCCTGCTGTTGCAAAGGGATGCGGATAATGGTCAGCAACCAGTTTTCTTCGGTATCGGTGCGCGGGCGTTCATCCACGTCAGCAATGTCTTCCAAAAAAGATTCGGGAACTTTTAAGTCTTTGGTCAGAAAGTCAAAATCGCTTTTATCAGGGCATTCTACATTTACCCAGCAGTTGGGCATCCACTGCGGCTTTTCCACAAAGCCGTTCTCACAATAAAGATATTTTCTCATCTTATTGCCTCCTTTCGTTTGTTTTAAGTCCGGGCAGAGGCATTGCAGGCATGCTGTTTAGAGCCCTGCCGGATAAGTTAATACTATACTGTACGTTCGTGGGTTGGAATCGTCCATTTTGGGTTGTTTTTAATAAATTGCGGGACAAAAGTACGTAAAAACTTTAAAAACACCTAATCTCGTGTACCTATTTATGGTGATTGTTGTTCTACATTATCCTAATAATTAGGTATTGCAGGGTGAAGTGTAGTACACTACCTTTGCAGATGTAATAATTACAATTTAAAAATTAATTTCAATTTTAAAATAGAAAGTATATGGAACCTATTATTAATTCACAAGTTCCTGAATTCAAAGTTCAGGCATTTCATAATGGAGAGTTTAAGACAGTGACTAACAAGGATATCGAAGGCAAATGGGCTATTTTCTTCTTTTATCCTGCCGATTTTACTTTCGTCTGTCCTACCGAGTTGGTAGATATTGCAGAGAAGTATGACCAGTTCAAGGAAATGGGTGTGGAGGTATACTCTGTCAGCACTGATTCACATTTTGTTCACAAAGCATGGCATGATGCTTCCGAAAGCATTCGAAAAATCACTTATCCGATGTTGGCGGACCCCACGGGAGTTCTCTCGCGTGCATTCGGTGTGATGATTGAAGAAGACGGTATGGCTTATCGCGGTACTTTTGTGGTCAATCCCGAAGGTAAGATTAAGTTGGCTGAGATTCAGGACAACAGTATCGGACGTAATGCCGACGAATTGCTCCGTAAAGTGGAAGCAGCTCAGTTTGTTGCCAGTCACGATGGAGAAGTTTGTCCGGCGAAATGGAAAAAAGGAGCCGAGACTCTGAAACCGAGCATTGACCTGGTAGGTAAAATTTAAAATACCTGAAAAATATGTTGGATAGTGCAATAAAGGAACAGTTGAAGGGATTGTTTGCCCAACTGGATGCGCACTATACTTTCGACATCTTTGTCCACCCCCGGCACGAAAGTCGTGCCGAGTTGGTGGACTTGTTGGAAGAAGTGGCTTCCTGTTCCGAGAAACTCTCCTGCCGTTTGCAAGAGAGCGAGGGCTTGAAATTTATTCTTTTAAAGGAAGGGGAAGATACGGGAATTACTTTCCGTGCCGTACCCGGCGGGCATGAATTTACTTCCCTGCTGATGGCGGTACTCAACGCCGACGGCAAAGGCAAGAATTTCCCTGATGAGTTTATCACCCGGCGTATCCGTGCATTGCGCGGACCGATAAATCTTACTACCTATCTGTCACTGAGCTGTACAAACTGCCCTGATGTGGTTCAGGCATTGAACCTGATGGTGGTGCTCAATCCTCAGATACGCCATCAGGCCGTAGACGGTGCTGTGAACGAAGAGGAAGTGAACCGCATGAAGGTGCAGGCCGTTCCTACGGTGTTTGCCGATGGCGAGCAGATTCATGTGGGGCGCGGCAGTATCGGTGATTTGCTTGAAAAGCTTGAAGCGCGTTATGGCTCGGTGGAACCGGAGTCTTTTGAAACGAAAGAGTATGATGTATTGGTGGCGGGAGGCGGTCCTGCCGGTGCTGCGGCTGCCATTTATTCTGCCCGAAAAGGATTGCGGGTGGCTGTGGTGGCCGAACGTATTGGCGGTCAGGTGAATGAGACTATGGGTATTGAGAATCTGATATCCGTACCTCGGACTACCGGTAAGGAACTGGCACAGGACCTGAAGGACCATCTGGCTGCTTATCATATCGATGTGCTTGAGAATCGCCGGATAGAAAAAACTGAAGTAGTAGGGAGAATGAAAGTGCTGTCGGTCAAAGGCGGTGAGAGCTACAAGGCTCCTGTGCTGATTATTGCTACAGGTGCCAATTGGCGGAAGTTGAATGTTCCGGGCGAAGAGAAATACATTGGTCATGGAGTGGCATTCTGTCCGCATTGCGACGGGCCGTTTTATAAAGACAAGGAGGTGGCTGTCATCGGTGGCGGTAACTCTGGTGTGGAGGCGGCCATTGATTTGGCAGGCATTTGCTCTAAGGTGACAGTCTTCGAATTTATGGAGACTCTGAAAGCGGATACCGTCTTGCAAGAGAAAGTCAGGAGTCTGCCTAATGTAGATATCTTTACTCATACCCAGACGGTTGAGGTATTGGGCGATGGGGATAAGGTGGTCGGTCTGATTAAGAAGGATCGTTCTTCGGAAAAAGAAGAAATCTTTGCTTTGGACGGCATTTTCGTTCAGATTGGTCTGACTGCCAATAGCGCTTTATTCAAGGATTTGGTGGAAACGAACCGCATGGGAGAAATCCTGACCGACAAGAACGGCCGTACTTCTGTGAAGGGTGTTTATGCTGCGGGAGATGTAACGGACGTATCCTATAAGCAGATTATCATTGCTATGGGTGAAGGAGCAAAGGCCGCACTTGCCGCTTTCGAAGATCGCATGCGTGGTGAAGTGGGCTGATAGACATTATTTCTTTCGGCAGAAGAACAAAGGAACTTTCCAGGTTTTTCTCTTTCCTTACTTGTTCTTCTGTCTGAAAATCATTCTTCTTTCCTTTTAAAGAAAGCAAATACACAATTTTCTCCCTATTATGGACGAAATGGAACTATGAAATAGAAAGAAATGGCCTATCTTCGCTATGCTGTAAAGCAATGAGACCGGATTTTTAAGCGAAAAACATTTCGAAAGATAAATTATTATGAAGAACCTGATTTTACCGTTACTGGGAGGAGTTGGCCTGTTGTCATGCGGCAATGCCGGCAAACAAGATTCTGCTGTCGTGGCAGAACGCCCGAACATTATTTATGTATTTCCGGACCAATACCGCAACATGGCTATGGGTTTCTGGAACGAAGAAGGATTCAGCCGACACGTTAATTTCAAGGCCGATCCTGTGCATACCCCTCATCTCAACAACTTTGCCCGAGAGTCGCTGGTACTCTCTTCCGCCATGAGTAATTGTCCGCTGAGTAGCCCTCACCGTGGTTGTCTGTTGACCGGAATGTATCCTAACAAGAGTGGTGTCCCTCTGAATTGTAATTCCAAACGCCCCATCAGTTCATTGCGTACGGATGTGGAATGTGTCAGTGACGTGTTCAGCAAAAATGGTTATGAATGTGCTTACTTTGGAAAGCTGCACGCAGACTTCCCCACTCCCAATGATCCGGCACATCCCGGTGAGTATGTAGAAGAGCAGCGTCCGGTGTGGGATGCTTATACTCCGCCCGAGCGTCGTCACGGTTTTAATTACTGGTATTCTTACGGTACTTTTGACGTGCATAAGAATCCACATTATTGGGATACTGCCGGCAAACGCCATGAACCGAAAGAATGGTCGCCTTTGCACGAAGCCAAGCAAGTAATCGCTTATCTCAGGAATAAAGAAAAACAGCGTGATACCGGAAAACCTTTCTTTATTATGGTGGGAATGAATCCGCCTCATAGTCCTTATCGCACACTGAATGACTGCATGGAGGAAGACTTCAATCTGTATAAGGATAAGCCTATCGACAGTCTGCTGATTCGTCCGAATGCCGACAGAAACCGTCCCAAGGCAGAATCGGCACGTTATTATTTTGCTTCGGTTACGGGAGTAGACCGTGCATTCGGTGAAATTCTTGATTGCCTGAAAGAACTGGGGTTGGACAAGAATACCATTGTGGTCTTTACTTCCGATCATGGCGAAACGATGTGTAGCCAGTCTACGGATGACCCGAAAAATTCTCCTTATGCAGAGTCGATGAATGTTCCGTTCATGGTTCGTTATCCGGGACATATCCGTCCGAGGGTGGATAGTTTGCTGTTGTCTTCACCAGACATTATGCCTACTTTGTTGGGCTTGAGTCATTTGGATAAGGATATTCCCGACAATGTGCAAGGAATCAACTATGCCTCTCTGTTTTATGGAGCAGATGATGTTGTTCCACGTCCTTCCGGTGCACTTTATATTCAGAATGTAGATGGAGACAAGGATAAAGACGGTTTGGTGGTCAGTTATTTCCCGAAGGCGAGAGGCATAAAGACAGCCCGCTATACATTGGCATTTTATGTAGACAAGAAGAATAAGGAACTTACGCAAAGCTTGCTTTTTGATGACTGGAACGATCCTTATCAACTTCATAACTTGCCGTTGGAAGAACATCCGGCAGTCGTAAAAGAACTGTGCGAAGAAATGGGCCGACAGTTGAAAACCATTGATGACCCATGGTATACACAAAAGATTTTGTCCAATCTTATACCTTATTGATATTATCGTAGGAGGTGCGTCAAAATTCCAAAGTTGGTGTTTTGGCACACCTCTTTAAGTTTATAAGAAACAAAAAAGGTTCGCATTTGCGAACCTTTGTGCTCTTCCTCTTGGACTTGAACCAAGGACCCTCTGATTAACAGTCAGATGCTCTAACCGACTGAGCTAAGGAAGAATTTGCAATTAATTCTTTTCGCTCTTCCTCTTGGACTTGAACCAAGGACCCTCTGATTAACAGTCAGATGCTCTAACCGACTGAGCTAAGGAAGAATGTTTTTTTTCTTAATTGCGGTGCAAAGATAATAGGTTTTTTCGAAATATGCAATATCTTTGCAGAAAAATTTTAGGTAAATGGATAAAATAATTGGAATGGGCAATGCATTGGTTGACGTTCTTGTTACTTTGCAAGGCGATGCACTGTTGGATGAAATGAATTTGCCCAAAGGAAGTATGCAACTTATAGATGAAGCTAAGTTTCTGAAAATCAGAGATGAAATTGCTGATATGAAGACTCATAAAGCAACGGGAGGCTCTGCCGGAAATACGGTTTTGGCGTTGGCTAACCTTGGAGCGCAGCCCGGTTTCATCGGCAAAATAGGAAAAGATGATTTTGGGCAATATTTTAAAAAGAATGGTTTGAAGCGTGGTATAGACATGAATTTGTTAGTCGGCGATTTGCCTACGGGGGTTGCTTCTACCTTTATATCTCCCGATGGGGAGCGTACTTTTGGTACTTATTTGGGGGCAGCGGCAACCATGAAAGCCGAAAATCTCACATTGGATATGTTTAAAGGATATGCCTATCTATATATAGAGGGTTATTTGGTGCAAGACCATGATTTGATTCTTCGTGCCATGCAGTTGGCTAAAGAAGCCGGTGCACAGATTTGTCTGGATATGGCCAGTTATAATATTGTGGCGGAGGAACTGGACTTCTTTACTACTTTGGTAAATAAGTATGTCGACATCGTTTTTGCCAATGAAGAAGAAGCGCGTGCCTATACGGGAAAAGATGCGTGGGAAGCCATCAATGAAATTTCTGCCATGTGCAGTGTGGTGGTTGTGAAACTTGGTGCGCAAGGTTCCTGTATCAAGAAAGGTACGGAATGTATCAAACTGGAGATTCCGCCGGTGAAAAAAGTGGTCGACACCACCGGAGCGGGCGATTATTATGCTGCCGGGTTCCTTTACGGACTCACGTGCGGCTATTCTTTGGAGAAATGTTCCATTATCGGTTCCATTTTGGCATCCAATGTGATACAAGTGGTGGGCACAACCTTATCAAAGAAAAAATGGGACGAAATAAAGTTAAATATAGCGGCGCTTCTGCAGTCCTGATTAGAATAATGTATTAATTTGCGGTTAACAAATACATAAAAGAATGAAGTGGAATACTAAGAGTTTATTATTTATAGCGTGTGTCGGCTTGGCAGGAAGTGCTCTTTTCAGTTTTAGCAAAGGCGATGACCGTAACTTTCAGATAGCTAAGAACCTGGATATCTTCAATGCGGTATTCAAGGAACTGGATATGTTCTATGTGGATACGATTGATCCCGAAAAGGTAATCAATTATAGCATCGAGGCGATGCTTGCACAGACCGACCCTTATACGGAGTATTATCCTGAAGAGGATAACACACTGAAAGAAATGACCAGTGGAAAGTTCGGCGGTATCGGTTCTATTATCCGTTATTACACTCCTCGCAAGCGTGTTGCCATTATCGAGCCTTCGGAAGGAAGTCCGGCAGCCGAAGCCGGTTTGCAGGCGGGAGATATTATTATGGAGATAAACGGCAAGGACATGGCACAGGGAGACAGAACGCCCAACGAACTGACTTCTTATGTCAGTGACAATCTGCGTGGCGAACCCGGCACTACTTGTGTGCTGAAGTTGGAACGCCCCACGGCAGACAGCACTTATGTGCCGTTGGAATTGAAGATTACGCGCGGAACCATCCGCACCAATCCTGTCCCTTACTATGGCATGGTAGATGAGAATATAGGCTATATTGCCATCAGTACTTTTGCTATCGAAGGATGTTCCAAGGATATAAAGAAAGCGTTGATTGAGTTGAAGCAGCAGGGAGCGGCTTCTATTGTTCTCGATTTGCGTGGAAATGGTGGAGGACTATTGGGCGAAGCTGTGAATGTGGTAAACTTCTTTGTGCCGAAAGGCAAAGAAATAGTAGTGACTAAGGGCAAGATTAAGCAAGCCGGCAGCATTTATAAGACATCCAATGAGCCGATAGATACGGAAATTCCTTTGGCCGTGCTGGTAGATGGTGCTACGGCATCGGCAGCCGAAATCGTTTCCGGTTCTTTGCAGGACCTTGACCGTGCTGTGATTGTGGGTAACCGCACCTATGGAAAGGGTTTGGTACAAGTTCCGCGTGAACTTCCTTATAATAGTAGCATGAAGGTGACAACTGCCAAATATTACATTCCCAGCGGACGCTGTATTCAGGCCATTGATTATGCCAAACGCAATGCCGACGGTTCGGTGGCACGCATTCCTGACAGTCTGACTACTGTATTTCATACGGCTGTGGGACGTGAGGTGCGCGATGGCGGTGGTATCCGTCCCGATGTAGAAGTCAAGGCAGAGCGTTTCCCCAATATCATGTTCTACTTGTTGAATGATGATATGATTTTTGATTACGCCACCCAGTACTGTATTAAGCATCCCGGCATTGGTGAAGTGAAAGACTTCTCAGTGACAGATGCCGACTATAATGATTTCAAGCAGATGTTGAAGAAGCGCAATTTTACTTATGACCGCCAAAGTGAGAAATCGCTGAAGAACTTGAAGGAGATTGCCGAGTTTGAAGGTTATATGGAAGGGGCATCCGAAGAATTTGCAGCTTTGGAAAAGAAACTGACGCATAATCTGGACCATGAATTGAATCGTTTCTCCAAACAGATAAAGAAAGCGATAGCCGAAGAAATCGTGAAACGTCATTATTTCCAGCGTGGTGTGATATTGGAACGCATGAAAGATGACGCTGACTTGACTCAGGCTATCAAAACATTAAAAGACAAAGAAGGATATATTAAAATCCTGTCTGTCCCGACAGATAAATAATAGATTTTCTTTCGGAAAACCCACAAACAGGGGTGAAAAAGGTGATGGCAGTACTTTCTTTCCTATTTGGAAAAGAGTGCTGCCATCACCTTTTTTCTTCTCCCCAATATCTGTTTCGATTAAAACTCCCCACGTTTTTGAAAAAGGCTTAAGTCTTTTTCGGAAACTCTTTGGTCTTTTCTCAAAACTTGCAGAATGTGTCATTATGATACGTTGACATCCGTTAAGATTTACGGAACAGAAGTAAAACAAACACTTGATGATGCTTAATCTATTGGGAACGTGGTGAATAAGGTTTTGGGAGAAAGAAGAAAAAAAGTGTATCTCTTACTAAGAGATACACTTTTCGCTGCAAATTTA
>NZ_CAOOSE010000042.1:0-25999 GCF_948499155.1 uncultured Phocaeicola sp.
TATCAAATATCTTGATATTATGGTGTGAAGCGTTGTACTTGTCAAAACCTTTGGGACAAATCTGGATGACGTCGTAACGGTAGGCCAAAGGCTGGAACTGGAATCCCAGTACAAGGCCCGGTGCCAGACTGTATTCAATACCGGCTACACCTGCGGCCTTGATGCCGAACATCTGACCGGCACGGTTTCCTGAAAGATATACCTGAGTGGGAAGGCCATCTTCATCGCCTACTTCGTCATTACCATCAGCATAAGTTTCTCCAGTATATGGTTCTGTTGTCTCAACGCGTGCCATTTGAAAGCCTAAAGAAGCGCCCAAATAAGGATGTATACGAGGATTGCTCACCTTGAAATAACGGTTGGAACCGACTGCCGCATACCAATTATTGGTCATGCGTGCACTGATATAGTCCTGTGAGGGAATAATCATATCAGGTACGGTTTCCTCTCCTTCCACATAGTCCTTTTTAGGAGTCAGGTTGATATCCATGCTGAACTGCAAGTTGATGTCCCAGCAGTCAGACAAGAAATACTTGCCTTCGAAACCTATTATATTAGTCAGACTATTGTCATTCAAGCCATTGATCTGCAGGTATTTATTCAGGTCTCCCTTTGCTACTTCACCGTTCTCATTTGGCAGTCCGACAGAACCGCTTTTATTGGTGAAGCTAGGAAGTAGGTAAGAGGTGCTTTCATTATAAAAATTATTACCTCCGCCCAAGAATACCGAAATCTGCCATTGGCCTTTCTTCGGAGCAAACATCGCACCATCACAGCAACCGCTCCCGATAGTCTGCGCCAATAAAGGCGCAGACATGGTAGCAAGCAAAAGTAATGTGCAGAGTTTCTTGATCATTGTTATTACTTTCGTTTTAATTTATTATTTTACTAACAATGCAATTACTGCATTCAGGTCAGTCAAAGCTTTGTTGTATACAGTCTGAGCTTCATTAAATCTAGCCTGAGCACGTTCCAATTCAGCCTGCAATACTTCAATTTCGTATGCTTTGTCATATTTGCCAGCCTTAAAGTTGTCAAGCTTGGTTTGTGCATCTTTCAATGCAGCCTCTGCTGAAACAACACCTTCTTTAGCTGCGTTCAATTGTTCTGCCAATGCTTTCTTCACGTCAGCAACAGTAGTTGAACCATCAGCGATACCGCTCATTTCACCTTCGATAGCATCCTTAATGTTATTATAAGAAGTCTTGGTAGCATTTGCTTCATCAATTGTTGCATTTACATCAGCATACAGAGCTTTTTCTGCATCTTCTTTAGCTTTCTTGTCTGCTTTAGCATTAGCCAATGCAGTATCGAATGCTTTAACAGCAGTTGTATTAGCAGCAATCTGTTCAGTTACAGCAGTCTGTTGTGCAACTAAAGTAGCTTTAAGTTCTTTGATTGCATCAGCCTGTTCGATGATCTGAGTATAATATATTACTTCATCTTGAGCTTTCCAAACGGCACCCATAGCTGCATAATTTCCGTAATCAGCCTCATCCTTAGCAATCTTAGCTTGTTCTGTTGCGATTTCAGATGCTGTGGGCATAGTAAGACGAGGGTTGGCATCAAAAATATAAAGGTCACCAAATGCAGCTTTTGATTTAGCCATCAAAGCAGCCTTTCTTGTTCCTTCCGTTACTTCAGTATAGCTACTCGGCAACAAACTTGTTGCATCATTGGTCTGTAAATAAGTAAACAAACTAGCATAATCCTCAACAGTAGAAGGAATGGCAGGAATATTTTGACCATTATTCTTCATTTCTGTGTATAAAGAAGTGTAAGAAGTATAAGCCAATTTTTGAGCTTCTTTGATAACATCAGAAGTTCCTTCATATTTACCGGCTTTAACTTCGGTTAATACTCCAAAAACCTTATCTCTTGCTATCTTATATTGAGCTTCTGTATAATCCTTACCATTTTCGTAATCGGCTACAGCTTTTTCCCACTCTTCAATGGTCGCATCATAATCTTTTTCAGCAGTTTCAAGAGCTTTTTCCTTTGTAGACAGTTCACGGTTCACCCAAGCCAAGTCTTCAGCAGCACGTCCGGGAACAGCATTAACCAAAGCAATCATTTCTTCTAATGATTTTTCAGTTGCAGTTCCTTCGTTTTCAACATAAGTATTCTGGTTATATGATTCTGCACCATAAGAGAACACACCAGCATCATATGCTGAAGTAGCTACATCACCAGTATTAGCTTTATCCAAAACCTCAACCAAATTCTTGTTAGATGCTACAGAAAGACTGTATTTATCCAATTTGAAAGTATATGATGTACCATCAACTTTTTCACCGGCATAAACCTTAGTTTTATTTTCGGTAGCTTTTGTCAAAGCCTTATCGGCAGCTTCTACTGCATCCGCAGCATCTTTACCTTCTTGAGATTCCTGAATCTTAACTTTATCAATGTTAGCCTGAGCAATAATTGTATCTTGCTTAGCAATTTTCACTTCCAGTTCTTTCACTTCAGCTTCCCATCCTTCATATGAATTGATGTTTTTTGCTATAATTTCTTCAACATCACTTACGGTTACTTTTGCAGCATCCAAAGTAACCTGAGCTTTAGCGACTTCCAATTCAAGACCAGCTTGAGTTGCAGTCGGATCTGTTGATTCAAAAGCAGCATTCAACGCTTGTGCAGCATTGTTTAATGCAGTATGCGCACTAGCCAACTGTCCAGCTTTACTATCAACTCGTTGTTGAGCAGCAGCGAGAACATCAGCTTCTTCGTCAGACAAAAGTAATTTAGAAGCTTCAATAGCTTTTATTGCATCATCATAAGCCTTCTGAGCATATGCTGTTGCCTCTTCTGCCTTCAACATTTCTGCCTTAAATCTTTCTGCTGCTAATGCCTTTGCATTTTCTAAATCTGCAATTTCCTTTTCTGATTGAGCTTTAGCAATCGCAGCTTGATATTCCAGCATTTGATTAGAAATTTCTTTAGCCTTATTATCCAATTCCACTCCAGTCACCTGAGCTCTAACCATAGCCTCATTCGCTAATTCTACAGCTGCTTTAGCTTTCAGCAATTCAGCCTTAGCACCGCGAAGTGTTTCGATACCTGCGGGTTCATCGTTGTCGATACATCCCGTGAAAGTCACTGAAGAGCCGGCCATAAGAGCTCCGAACAGGACTACACTTAAAAATTTTTTGTTCATAATAGAAAAACTTTAAATTTATAAATTTAAAAACTTGATTTGTTTTTTGTTTATTATTATATAAAGGACTTAATCGTATTTAGCGGGGAACGGGAGCGAATCTCCGGGGTACCGTGAAGGGACCGTGCCGACTTCTTTGGTAAAGGCAGAATAGAAGACACTTCTGGAGGTAAACCCACAAAGCTTTATCAACTCGTCAGCCGTGTATTTTTCCTTTCGCAGAAGGAGTTTGGCATACTCCACCCGACACCGATTCACCAGTGTCTTGAGGTTGCACTTGAAGTAATGATTCACGACATTCGAGAGGTAGGTAGTATTCGTGCCGGATACTATCTGGTATTTGTAATATTCTGTATATCAGAATAGTAGAAAATAGGCTTAATGTAGTGGGGTCCCATAAGGGACCCTTTTATTATTTATAATTTATAGTTAGGTCAGGTAAACTATCGACAGCTTTTTGCTTCAGCTCATCTATTATGTGTACATACTTTTCGGTGTGCCTGGTCGTTGAGTGACCGGCAAGGGAAGCAGCAGTTTTAATGTTGGCTCCATTGGCCATGATATTTGTGATAAAAGAGTGGCGGGCACAATGGAAGGTGATATGCTTTCGTATATTGGCATCTAATACCCATTTACGAAGAATTCTGATTGTATATGAGTAGGAGGGAAGTGAGAAAACCAAGTCCTCCCTGTCCCCAGTACGTTTCTGTAAAAGTTTGAGAGCCGTGTGGTTTAAGTTCAAGTGAAGAATGGCACTTTTGGAATGCGTTTGCACTTTCTGTTGTATGATGGTTAATCTTTTTGCCGGAAAGTCAACATCCTTATATCGCAATTGATACACATCGCACCAACGTAATCCACAATAACATGAAAAAAGAAATGCTCGTTTTACTTCATTATTTGAGCAAGAAGTAACGGCTAACTTCTGTATCTCTTTTAATGTCAGTATCTCCTTTGTTACTTCATCAAATTGTGATAGTCGTATCCCATTAGTAGGATTATGAGAAATTAACTTCTTTTCAACACATTTATTGATGCACATTCTGAATTTCTTGAAATAGCCAATAGGGGTATTGCCACGGAGTTTAGATCTTAAATAGTCGAGAAAATCTACACAAAATTCCTTTGTTATTTTGTTGATTGGTAAGATTTTCTTTTTATTAAAGGTGCGTAAATGGAGGATGGTCGATTTTACCATCTTCTTATCTTTTTTATAATAAGTGCTCAGGTATTCATTCATGATGCGGAAAAAGTCCGGCCCATTACTAGGTGCTTCGGGCAGAATATCCTCAAATGTTTCCGCTGTTTTATTTAAGGCATATTCGACAGACAGGAATTCAAGCTCCTTTTTGGCTCGGATTTGTTTAGCAATCAATATTTTATTCTTGTTCTCCGCTCTGGCTTCCGGTGTAACAGGCGGCTCCAGAATAATGCCTAAATACTCCTTACGACGCTTGCCGTTGTGACTGTAATTTAAATAAAGGGAAACTTTCCCCTTGTTTAATTGTTTCTTACCTAGTGTAACTCCCATAACAATTAATTATTTAGACAATAATGAAATTATATAAAGGACGGATGAGGGACTGAAAATGAATTCCTCAATCTTTCTTTCTATTATAATAATATCTTTTGTACCTTTGTGCGAGAAACAAAAAGATGGAAGAGAATTTTGATATACGTGAGCATCAGCTCACAAGTAGAGAACGTGATTTTGAGAATGCCTTACGCCCATTAAATTTTTCTGACTTTAGTGGACAAGATAAGGTAGTGGATAATTTACGTATATTTGTCAAAGCCGCTCGCTTGCGGGCTGAGGCGCTCGACCATGTTTTATTGCATGGTCCTCCGGGGTTAGGAAAGACAACATTAAGTAATATCATTGCAAATGAATTGGGCGTAGGTTTTAAGGTTACTTCCGGACCGGTACTTGACAAACCCGGTGACTTGGCAGGAGTTTTGACCAGTCTGGAATCTAATGATGTCCTGTTTATTGACGAGATTCATCGGCTCAGTCCTGTTGTGGAAGAATATCTTTATTCGGCCATGGAGGATTATCGTATTGATATCATGATAGACAAGGGACCGTCTGCGCGGAGTATCCAGTTGGACTTGAATCCTTTCACATTGGTAGGGGCAACGACTCGTAGTGGATTGCTGACAGCACCTCTTCGTGCCCGTTTCGGCATAAACCTCCATTTGGAATATTACGATGATGATGTGTTGACTGCCATTATCCGCCGTTCGGCAAAAATATTGAATGTGCCTTGTGATACACAAGCGGCGGGTGAGATTGCTTCCCGCAGTCGTGGAACTCCTCGTATTGCGAATGCACTCCTTAGGCGTGTACGGGATTTTGCGCAAGTTAAAGGCTCTGGTAGAATTGATATAGAGATAGCCCGGTTTGCATTGGAGGCTTTGAATATTGACCGCTATGGGCTTGATGAGATAGATAATAAGATTTTATGTACTATTATTGATAAGTTCAAAGGGGGGCCGGTAGGTTTGACTACTATTGCCACTGCTTTGGGAGAAGACCCCGGTACCATTGAGGAAGTTTATGAACCTTTCTTAATAAAAGAAGGTTTCTTGAAACGTACTCCTCGCGGACGAGAAGTGACAGAGCTCGCCTACATACATTTGGGGCGGAGTATCTACAATAGTCAGAAGACACTATTTGACGATTAAAATATGGCCGGATTAAAATCATTAGCCAAAGACACCGCAATATATGGCGTGAGCAGTATTGTGGGGCGATTCTTAAATTATCTGCTGGTGCCCATTTATGCGGCAGCTATGTCTGCGGCATCAGGAGGTTATGGGGTGGTAACCGAAGTATATGCCTGGACTGCTTTACTGATGGTAATTTTAACCTATGGCATGGAAACTACTTTTTTCCGTTTTGTCAATAAAGAAACGGAAAATCCCGAGCGTGTGTATTCCACTGTTCTCTTTATGGTGGGAAGTACTTCTTTGCTGTTTGCTGCTTTGTGCATGATATTTCTTCATCCTATTGCCGGTATGATGGGATATGCCGACCATCCTTGGTATATCGGTATGATGGCATTGGTTATTGCGATGGATGCGTTTCAGTGTATTCCGTTTGCTTATTTACGTTATAAGAAGCGTCCGATACGTTTTGCCGGCTTGAAACTTCTTTTCATCTTGCTCAATATCATTCTGAATCTAGTTTATTATGTGGTGATGAAGGGGAGTGATGTTTTCTATGCTTTTTTCTTCAATTTGATATGTACCTCGGTTATTATGTTATTGATGGTCCCATATCTGAAATTTGGCGGAGGCTTTGACAAGCCATTGGCGAGACGGATGCTGATATATTCATATCCTATTCTGATACTGGGAGTGGCAGGCATCCTGAATCAAGTGGCAGATAAAATAATTTTCCGTCATATATATCCCGATAAGGTGGAGGCTAAGACTCAGCTTGCCATCTATGGTGCTTGCAGTAAGATTGCTATGATTATGGCAATGCTCACTCAGGCATTCCGTTATGCTTATGAACCTTTTGTATTTGGAAAGAGCCGGGATAAGGACAGCAAGATTATCTATGCACAAGCAATGAAGTACTTTGTTATTTTCACATTACTGGCTTTTTTGGCTGTCATGTTCTATTTGGATATATTGAAGTATATTCTTGCTCCTGATTATTGGGTAGGATTGCGTGTGGTGCCTATTGTGATGGCGGCTGAAATCTTTATGGGTATTTTCTTCAATCTTTCATTCTGGTATAAACTGATTGACGAAACCAAGTGGGGGGCCTATTTTTCATTTGCCGGTTGTGTTGTTTTGATTTTGATTAATGTGATTTTTGTTCCCATATACAGTTATATGGCATGTGCTTGGGCTGGATTTGCCGGTTATGCAGTAGCTATGTTGCTTTCTTATTTTGTGGGGCAGAAAAAGTATCCCATTGATTATGATTTGAAAGCGATAGGTAAATATGTTGTATTGGCGCTTATGCTTTTTGGTATATCGGAAATCCTTCCCTTCCAAAACATTTTCTTCTTATTATCTGTTCGTACAGTGTTGTTGCTACTGTTTGTAGCCTACATTGTGAAGGTAGATTTTCCGTTGCATCAGATTCCTGTTATTAATCGGTTGATAAAGAAATAATTATGGCTGACATTAAAGGTAAGTTAAAGAATGATTTGAAGAATATGCCTTATATCAGGCAATTTCTTCATGAATATTTTGATTTGGGTAAAGATAAGGATAATGAAGCTTTAACCGTCGAATCTATCCGTAATGGAGTAGAGTTTAAAGGTACTAACCTTTGGATTTTGATATTTGCTATTTTTATTGCGTCTTTAGGGTTGAATGTCAATTCTACTGCAGTGATTATCGGTGCCATGTTGATATCTCCTTTAATGGGCCCTATCATGGGAGTGGGGTTGGCAATCGGACAGAATGACTTCGAACTGTTGAAGCGGTCGTTGAAGAGTTATCTGATAGCGACTGTTTTCAGTGTTATTACTGCTACTTTATATTTTTCGCTTACTCCATTGGATGAAGTGCAATCAGAATTGCTGGCACGAACCTCGCCCACCATTTATGATGTTTTGATAGCTTTGTGTGGTGGTCTGGCAGGTATTATTGCACTTTCCACTAAGGAAAAAGGAAATGTAATTCCCGGTGTAGCCATCGCTACTGCATTGATGCCTCCTTTGTGTACTGCCGGTTTCGGACTGGCAACAGGAAACCTGCTTTATTTCTTAGGTGCTTTCTATTTATATTTTATCAATTCGGTATTTATAAGTTTGGCAACTTTTATTGGAGTGCGTGTGATGCGTTTTCAGCGAAAAGCGTTTGTGGATAAAGAGCGTGAGAAACTGGTTAAGAAGTATATCGTTATCATTACTTTAGCCACCATGTGTCCGGCGATATACCTGACATATGGGATTGTGAAGAATACCATCTATACGGCATCTGCCAATAATTTTATTAGTGAAGAATTGAATTTTCCCGATACGCAGGTTATTGACCGTAAGATTTCGTTCGAGAATAAGGAAATTCGTGTTGTACTGATTGGTAATGAAGTTCCGGCAGCAGAAATTGCTGCTGCAAAAGATAACCTGAAGCATTATAATCTGGCCGGTACAAAACTTATCGTGATGCAGGGAATGAATAATGAGGCTATGGATATCGGAAGTTTGAAGGCTCAAGTAATGGAAGATTTCTATAAGAACAGCGAGAAGCGTCTGTTGGAACAACAGAATAAGATACATGAATTGGAAAATGAATTGAAAGTCTATGCCGCCTATAATGCCGTAGACAAGAAAATTATCCCCGAGCTGAAAGTTCTTTATCCGTCGGCAGAAACTATTGCAATGGCTAAAACGGTGGAACTTTCTGTTGATTCGACACGTATGGATACATTGACTTTGGTCTTGATGAAATTTGCAAAGCATCCCAACGAGAAGGAACAGGAAAAGATAACCGAATGGTTGAAAGCTCGTGTAGGAGCTAAGAAACTGAAGTTGGTGATAGAATAAGAAACAGAACACTAAATAAAACACTCATGTCATGAAGAAACTACTGATATTGCTTGTATTTCTACCTATATATATATGGGGTAGTGAGGGTATGTGGCTTCCTTGTTGTCTAAGTAAACAGACTCAGCAGGTGATGAAAGAAATGGGATTGAATCTTACTCCACTGCAGTTGTATAATCCCGGTGGCGCTGCACTTTCCAATGCTGTAGTCAGTTTTGGAGGCTTCTGTTCCGGTGTGGTTGTTTCGCCGGATGGGTTGGTGTTTACCAATCATCATTGCGGTTTTGATGCCATTCAGCAACACAGCACGGTGAAGCATGACTACCTGCGCGATGGTTTTGTGGCTGATTCATTGTCGGACGAACTTCCCAATCCTGACTTATTTGTCAGTTTCCTTATTCGTACCGAAGATGTGACAGAGCGCATTTTACAAGCTTTGCCACAAGATGTGAGCGAAGACGACCGTTCCTTGATTGTAGATTCTCTTTCTACGTTGATTGCTGACGAGGCAGTTAAAAATGATACCTTACTGCGTGCAGTCGTTTCTTCTTTCTATGCCGGCAATGAATTCTATCTGTCTGTGTATAAGGACTATTATGATGTTCGCTTAGTCTATGCTCCTCCTTCTTCAGTTGGAAAGTTTGGGGGAGATACCGATAACTGGGTTTGGCCGAGGCACACCGGAGACTTTTCTGTTTTCCGTATCTATGCTGATGCTCATAACGAGCCGGCAGTTTATTCCAAAGACAATGTTCCTTATCATCCCGATTATTATGCGCCTATTTCCTTGGCGGGTTATAAGGAAGGTTCTTTCTGTATGACGATGGGATATCCGGGGACCACCAGCCGTTATCTATCTTCTTATGGCGTGGAAGAACGCATGAATGCCGATAACATGGCAAGAATAGATGTTCGTACTATCAAACAGGCTATTTGGAAAGATGCTATGGAGAAAAGTGATGCCATTCGTATAAAATATGCTTCGAAGTATGCTCAAAGTGCTAACTATTGGAAGAATAGCATTGGGATGAATCAGTCTATTAAAGAACTGAATATAATCGAGAAGAAACGTAGGTTGGAACATCAATTGGCGGAATGGATTCGTCGGAAGCCGGAAGAACGGAACAAGTATGCCCAGGTATTGACGGAATTGGAGAACAGTTATCACAATCGTTATAAGAACGCTCGTGCAATGGCTTACTTCGGTGAATGTTTTGCCAATGGTCCCGAGTTGGTTACTGCGGCATGGTCTGTCTTGAACTTTGATTTTGAAGCGGAACAGTCGGTGTTGGAAGAGAGGGTGCGTCAATTGTTGGAGCTTTATGTCAATATTGACTTGGACATTGATAAGAAAGTCTTTGTGGCCATGCTTAAAGAATATGCGGCAGTAGTAGAGCCGGAGAGCCTCTCGGAAACTTATGCTACTATAGAAAAGGAGTTCAAAGGTGATTATCAGGCGTATGTGGACGATTTATACAGTCGGACAGAATTGGATACACCCCGCGGATTTGAACGTGTAGTAAAAAAGGATAGCACTTATGTTCTTTTTGAAGACCCTGCCATTTCATTTGTTATTGATATGTTGGTGAAATCTTACGAGCTGAGTGCGGCTGCAGATGATGATAATATGAAAATAGAGAAAAATGAGCGCTTGCTTAATGAGGCTGTGCGTGAGATGGAATCGGATAAGGATTTCTATCCGGATGCTAACTCGACTATGCGTCTTAGTTTCGGAATGATTGGAGGATACTCGCCGAAAGATGCATTGGAATATACTTATTATACAACAACGAAGGGAATCTTTGATAAAATCAGGGAATATAAAGGGGATAGTGATTTTGAGGTTATTCCGTCCATCGTTGATTTGCTGGAGCGTGGAGATTTCGGGCGTTATGCCACAAAAGATGGGAATATGAATGTCTGCTTTATTTCCGATAACGATATTACTGGGGGAAATTCCGGTAGTGGAATGTTTAATGGGAATGGAGAACTGATAGGATTGGCTTTTGATGGCAACTGGGAAGCAATGAGCAGTGATATTATTTATGAACCCAACTTACAGCGTTGCATCGGGGTGGATATTCGCTATGTGCTTTATATGATTGAGAAATATGGAAAATCCACGCGCTTGATTGAGGAATTGAAATTGGTGGAATAATCACTGCTTTTTAGAAAGAAGGTGTGTCAAAATGATAGATTGTTCTCATTTTAACACACCTCAATAAAAATATAATTTTAGGCTGTCAATCTTATTTCTTCGGCTTTCTGCGCGCCCATCCTTCTTCATCGAAGTTTGGTTCTTCGCCTTTCAGACTTTTATTTTTGCTTTTGCCTTTTCCTTTTGTATCATTGTTGAAGAACTGTTTCCAATCATCCTTCTTGGGACCACGGGCTTCAGAGTATCCGCGTTCCTCACGGCTGGGCCTCGTATTTTTTTTCTTGGCAATTTCTTTCTTGCCTGCACCGCTTTTATCGCTTTTGCCGTTATTCTCACCGGCTACTTCAACAATAACCTTACGTCCGTTCAAGTTTACTTTATTGAGCGCGTTGATAACATCATTTGCCTGTTTCTCAGCCACTTCAAAGAAAGAAAAGTTTTGCATCAGGTCTATTCTTCCGATGGTTGTACGTTGCTTCTTCATATTGCGGTTAATCAACTCAATAATCTGATTGGCATAGAAACCGTCTGTTTTTCCTAAGTTTAGGAAAAGGCGTGTATATCCTTTTTCCGCTTTGCGTTCAGTCTTTTCGCGTGAACTGCCATAGTCTTTTCGCTCTTTAGGTTCACGTTCGCTACGACGGTCACTTGTGCTCGGTGTTTCAATTTCGGGTGCATTACTGTAATAGTCCAAAAAGCGGTTGAACTCCATAGAAACTACGCGCTTTATCAAATCTTCCTTCGAGAGCCATTCCAGTTTGCGGTAAATGCCCGGCAAGAAAGACTCGATTTCTTCCTCGTTTACTTTTACCTTTTCGATGTCATCAATCAGTTTGATAAGCTGTTGCTCACAAATTTGCTTACCGGTAGGCATTTCGCCTATTATAAATTTCTTGTTGATGATACGTTCTATTTCACGCATCTTTCCTCTTTCGCGTAAGTTGATGATAGCGATAGAGATGCCTGTTTTTCCGGCACGTCCGGTACGTCCGCTTCGGTGAGTATAACTTTCGGTGTCATCGGGCAAACCATAGTTAATGACGTGTGTCAGGTCATTAACGTCCAGTCCGCGGGCAGCCACGTCAGTAGCCACCAATAGCTGCAGATGGCGCTGGCGGAATTTTTGCATCACCAAGTCACGCTGTGCCTGACTCAGTTCGCCATGCAGTGAATCGGCATTATAACCGTCCTGTATCAATTTATCGGCAATTTCTTGTGTTTCCTTACGGGTGCGACAGAAGATGATACCGTAAATTTGCGGATAATAATCGGCTATGCGTTTCAGTGCTGCATATTTATCTTTGGCGTGCACCACATAAGCAATGTGGTTTACGTTTTTGCTTCCTTCGTTTTTGGTTCCGATGGTGATTTCTTTTGCATTACGCAAGTATTGCTTGGAGATGCGTGATATTTCGGGGCTCATAGTGGCCGAGAACATCAGTGTATTTCGGTCTTCGGGAACTTTTTCAAGGATAGAGTTGATGCTGTCGGTGAAACCCATATTCAGCATTTCGTCCGCTTCATCCATTACTACATTGCCGATGGTATCTAGTTTGGCCACTTTCCGTTCCATCAGGTCAATAAGTCGTCCGGGAGTTGCAACAATAATGTGCACTCCGCTTTTGAGCATGCGTATTTGGCTTTCGATGGATGAACCGCCGTATACGGGAAGGACTTTCAGTCCGTCAATATACTTGGAGTAATCATTCAGGTCGCCTGCGATTTGCAAGCACAGTTCGCGTGTGGGGCAAAGAATTAACGCTTGCGGTACGCGGTTTTTTACATTAATTTTCTGGATTAGCGGCAGACCAAATGCGGCTGTTTTTCCAGTCCCTGTTTGTGCTAGGGCCACTACATCGTTTCCTTCACCGAGTAAATACGGTATAACTTCTTCTTGTACAGGCATCGGGTTTTCATAACCCATTTCTTCTATTGCTTTCCTGATTTCGGGGGAAACGCCTAACTCTTCAAATGTCTTCATTTATTTCAAATATCTAATTCGTTACAAAGATACGGATAATCATGGGATTATACGGTATATATGAAATATTTGTTTGACCGGATAGTACAATTTATAGAAAATTGACTAAAAGATGCCTGAGAGAATAATAAAGGACTGCCTAAGGCAATCCTTTATTCCTTCCCACTGTAAGAGTAATGAGGGGGCAGGTATGAGAGAATTTATATTAGAGTGTCTGTGTTGCCTGTTAGGTTATTCATCCTCCTCACGATACTCCAGAATATCTCCGGGCTGGCAGTCTAATTCTTTGCAGATGGCTTCCAGTGTAGAGAAGCGGATAGCTTTTGCTTTCCCGGTTTTCAGGATAGAGAGGTTGGCCGGGGTGAGATCAATCTTCTCGGCCAGTTCTCCCAGCGAAATCTTTCGTTTCGCCATCATTACGTCTAAGTTTACTATTATAGGCATAGTCCAGGTTTTAATTATTCGTTTTTAAATGGTTAGGTCCTGCTCTTCCTTTATCTTCACTGCCTGTACAAAGATTTCTATCAGCAGAACAATAATGAACAGTTCTGTCCATGGGTATTTCAATGAGAAATTGCTGAACTCATAACCTGTATATGCCAATTCATGGATGGCTTGCGAGTAGCTGATATAATTCAGCAATTCGAATATGGCTGATAAGGTTATCATGGGATAGATGAAGAACCGGAGTCTGCGGCTGTTCTTCTGTGTCAGAATCTCTCCTTTGCTTACAGATATCAGCATACGTGCCAGGCAATAATAGCCATACAGTGCCAGCAATGCTATTAGGCTGGCAGGTATACTCAAAAAAGAAAGGACAGTATTGGACTTGATAAAGGATTTTACTTCCTTTATCTGAGCAGGTACTTTGCGCTGTAAGGCCTTATTGAAGATGCTGTCTGTGGCAGCATCCTCAGTCGGATGGACGGAGAAAGTATAGGATTCTGCTCCGGGAACAGGAATGTTGTCCGCTGCGTTCCATCCGTCAATGAATCCGGGAATGAAATCGTTGATGGTACTGACCAAGAGAATCAGCACGACCAATATTCCGAGCAAACGTATTGTTTTCATTGTTTTCCGGTATGAGTTAAATGGTTAATTCTTGTTCTTCTTTCATGCGGATGCCTATTTGGAACAGATATCCGATAAAAATGATGAATACCCCAATGAAGACATATATCATATAAGTCTGTCTTGGGTTTGTTACGGGAGCGAACTCATTCAGGATGGCTTGCAGAATCCCGTTAAACTCGATGATAAGGCCGATATAATATATCAGATTGGCGTTAGCTCTTACAAATACCAGATTACGTTTTACATTGCGAAGCATCAGATAGATGAAAACGCTGCATACAGCCATGGATAATAGAGTGATGCCTTGCGGAAATACTTGCCGGATAAATTGTTCGGATGCTCCTGCTTTTCCGGCATCAATGGCAGCCCGGTTAGCTCCCAACTCGAAACACAACATTGCGTTTTGAAAGATAGGAATGAAGGTGCAACAGAAACAGATGATAGTGAGGCAAGTCATAATCAGCTTCATTTCTTTTAAGGAGTGTTCTTTGTTCTTTTCTTTCATGGTCGTTCTGTATTTAAATGGTTAGGTCTTGCTCTTCTTTCATTTTCAGACCGATGGCAAACACTTCGGCAATGACGAATGCCAGTACACCAAGCAGAAGGCTGGAGTGTGAGAAGGGATTGAGCCAATTATAAGAATAACCGGATATCTTCAATGTTTGCGAAAGCTGCCAGGTATGTATGTAAGAACTGGTCAGGGTAGCGGCGAATGTAATTATCAGATAGAGTCCCAGTCTGCGCAGCAATTTTACATTTGTCCAGCAGAAGATATCCGAACGGTTGATGTTACGGATGAACTTGATGAACTGCAGGACGGCTTTGATACCGAATATGATAAGAATGAAACTTAGAAGAGTGCCGGTGAAGAATAGCCAGATGGGTGTATCGGCATCGACCGCTACCATGGACTGTATCTGCCATGTCGGTACATTCTTTCCGGTCATCTCATTGTATATAGAGTCGGAAGTAGTGGTCAGGTTATCCGGGAGCAACATTAGCGGATGCATATTGTTTATGGCCCCTGTTTTATTTTCTATACCTGCTTTTCCTCCTTCGATGGCTCCCCATATCATGGCATAGATATTTTCGGACAGAGAAAGCAGCAGGACGGCAAATACCATTGCACAGAGCAGATTCAGTTTCTTTTTCATTGTTATATTTTGTTATTGGATTAATTATTTTGTGGACCGGTTTCTGTTGTAGAGGTGGGTTCAGACACTTCTGCCGGCCATTGGGCGGGTTTTACTTCTTTTCTGAACAGGAAGAGAGTAAGGCAGAAGATGGCAATTCCCATCATACCGAGTGTATGGACGGTAGTGGTACTTCCGAAGATATCAGTCAGGGTATCCTTCTCCTCAAAAACATTCATCAGTATCAGTGACAGGGTATTGTTGATAAAATGAAGAATGATGGACGGAAGCAGACTGCCGGTGCGATAATAAAGTTCGCCCAAGATGATACCGAACAGAAAGGCAAAAAGCATCTGTGCCGGATTCATGTGTATCAATCCGAAGATAAGGGCTGACACGAGGATGGCCCAACGAGGGTTTCTCCATTTGCGCAGCAAGTATCCTTCGATGGCACCGCGGAAAAATATTTCTTCAAAGATGGGTGCGACAATACATACACTCAAAATGCCGAATACATTGTTTTTCATCTGTGCGAAGATGTTTTCGGCTATATTGGGAAGATGGGCCATCTCGCTCAGCCAGTTCATCCATATAATGGCGGCGACTCCCATCGCAATGTAAAGGCAAGTAGATTTGAAAGGCAGGGATGCAAGAGTCTGTTTGTCCAGTTTTACATATTTATAATGTATCAGATGCCATGCCATGAGCAAGGTGCCTAGCAATGAAAGGATAATGCCCAAAGAAGTAGGGGCGTTATGCAGGTCGAAACTTTGCGTTTCAAAGCATTTCCATATTGTGTATCCGAACATTCCCGGAATAGTTGCTGCCAACTGATAAGCAAAATAGTAAAGTATTAATTTAATCGTGCGTCCCATATTAATTTGATTTTTATGATTATTATTTCTTTAAATGATTACTCAGGAATTTATCCATAGCGCGATAGAAATCGAATTTATTCTCTTCGTTATGAAAACCGTGTCCTTCGTTGTCTTTCACCATATATTCTACTTCTATACCGCGTTTTTTCAATGCCTCTACCATTTGGTCGGATTCAGCCTTGTTCACGCGCGGGTCATTGGCTCCTTGTGCCACAAATAGTGGAGCTTTAATTTTATCTACGTGGAATACCGGAGAGTATTTTTCCATCATTTCCTTATCTTTCACCGGGTCGCCCACCATTTCGTACATCATATCCAGTAATGGTTTCCAGTAAGGAGGAATGGTCTGCATAAAAGTGAGCAGGTTCGATATACCTACATAGTCAATGGCACATGCATAAAGGTCGGGGGTGAAAGTGACGCCTGCCAGTGTAGCATAGCCACCATAGCTTCCACCATAGATTGCTATTCGTTTAGGATCGGCAATGCCTTTATCAATTAACCATTTTACTCCGTCGGTTATGTCATCCTGCATGGTTTGTCCCCATTGTTTATAACCCAATTCGGTGAATTTGCGTCCGTAGCCGGTAGAACCGCGGAAATTCATCTGCAATACGGCATAACCGCGTTCGGCAAGGAATTGTACTTCAGGATTATATCCCCAGGTATCACGTGCCCATGGACCTCCGTGAGGGTTAACCACTACCGGCAGGTTCTTTGCAGTTTCCATTGTATAGCCTTTCGGCAGGGTAAGATAGCCTTCGATGGTCAGTCCGTCACGGCTGGTGTAGGTGATAGGATTCATCGGGACCATTTCATCTTCTTTAATCCAGGGAGCTACATCGGCCACCTTTGTCAGCTTGTCTTCTTTCACATTATAAGTGTAGTAAGTGCCATACGTGCGGTCACTGCCGGCATAAATCATACGGATATTCTCGCTTTTGTCTTCGCTGGCAGTTTCAATATCATATCCTGCAAGTTTCTTTTCCAGTTTGGCACGGATAGCTTCTTCATCTTTATCAAAATAATGGCGGATAGTACCTTTGTGGCCGATGCAGGAAACTGCAATCAGTTTCTTTTTTAGTTCTGAATAACTGAGTCTTGAAATGTCATATTTATCATTGGTGTACAGCACTTCTTTTTCTTCACAATTGGCGGGATCCATCAAAACAAGGGCTGTCTTGTCACGACCGATATTTGTGAGGGCATACACCATTTTGTTATCGGGAGCAAAGGTTACAAAGTCTACTGTTTCCTTAAAGTTGGTAGTCAGTACCGGGCGGAAAGGTTGGTCTTCGGTTTCACGATAAAGGATTTGGGTATTTACTCCGTCCACGATAGCGTAAGCGACACGCAATTTTCCATCATGGTCGGTTTGCCAGCCTTGGATGTTTCCGGGATTTTCTGCCAACATGGTTAATTCACCTGTGTTCAGGTTTAAACGGTATGGATCGAATACTTGAGGATTGCGTTTGTTCAGACCGACAATGACCAGTGAGTCGATATTTTCCAATTTATCGATGAGCTGAGTTCCTACTTTGGGAAATGCTGTGTATGCTTTTGCATCTGTACCATCAAGGTTGACTCCGTAAAGTTGGTAGTTTTCATCTCCTCCCGTATCCTTAATATATAAGATGCGATGACCATTCGCCCACATACTTCCGGCAATGTCACGTGACGTTTCCGAGGTGATACGGGTCGCCTTGTCTGAGCCGATTTCTTGTATGAATAAGTTCAGGCGGTTCTCGTACGGGGCCATGTATGAGAAGTATTTGCCATCCGGAGAAATTTGGAATGCTACTTTCTCCGGATTTTTAAAGAAATCTTCCAAAGGAACTTGTGCATTAGCTTTAGAAGCGAAGCCAATAGTTACTAATAAAGTAGCTATGGCAAAAATGCGTTTGAATGTTTTCATCTTTATGTATTTTAAAGTTGTTATTTTTATCAGTTTATTATTTATCAACATGTATGCTTTGCAATACTTAGTGCGATTCCAGACCAAAATCCGATGGTAAAGCAAAACATAAATACTTTTACCTGGAGATTTATACCTGTTGTTTTCTTCGTTTCCATTACTTTTTGTTTTGTGTGTCGGCCAGCAAATTTATGTTACTGTCTTCACGGTAAATACTTTGTTGTTTGTTGCTGTTAAAGACACTTTCTTTGGCGTTCCATTCAGCGTAATTCAGTTTCGTTTCAGATGCTCCGGGAGTTACAGTAAGAAGATAAGCCGGCTTCCATATTTCGCGGTAAGCATCCCAACGATATGCTTTCTTTTCAATCACTTGTCCTGTTTCATTGTGTTTGTACTCATACTTCACTTTGCGTGTTAATGTTTTGCCGTCTTCATTTAGTGTGTACACTGTTGTGTTTGTGTCGTCTTGACAATAAATGTACTTCGTGTTTTCTGTTGTTTGTGCGTGTGCTGTTGTTGTACAACTCATCATTACTGCTGCAATTGCTGCTACTAAACCTGATTTTAATACTGACTTTTTCATTTTACTTTGTGTTTTATATTTATACTTGTGTTTGTTTTTCGATATTCATTTATCGTTTATCGATATGCAAATGTACATGTTATTTTTATACTACCAAAGGAAAACGAGAAAAATTTATCGAAATTCGATAAAAATATATCTTTTTTCGTAGTTTGGGGGAGGAGTGGATAAAGAAGCGGCTTTTTATGCAAAAAAAGGCTTAGAGGTTTTCTCTAAACAATGGAGATAGTTTTTGCAAACAATGGAAACAACCTTCGCAAACAATGCCCATTGTTTGGGGTAGGGGATGCTGGTAAATATACTGCCTTGTACAATGAGACAGGAATAATTTTATAGCAGCACTTTTGCCGCTTCTTCTCTGTCTTTATGCATTTGGCGGATGAGCGCTTCGATATTATCGTATTTTTCTTCGGGGCGGAGATACTTTACGAATTCAATGCGTATCTCTTTGTGATAGATATTATCCGAAAAATGAAGGATATTCACTTCGATACTCAGGTCTTTCCCGTTATTAATGGTAGGGCGATGACCTATATTCAACATCCCTGCCCATTTTTTACCTTCTATATATACATATACAGCATATACTCCCTCGGAAGGAATGAGTTTTTCGGGATAATCTACTTTTAGGTTTGCGGTAGGAAAACCTATCTTACGACCTACTTTATAACCGTCGACGACAGTCCCGTCTAAATAATAATTGTATCCTAAGAACTGGGAGGCGCGGTTTACATCTCCTTCTTTTAGCAATTGGCGGATAACGGAAGAGCTGATTTTATCTTCACCATCGGTATAGGCGCGCGCGCGTACTATATATATACCGAGTTCTTCACCATAGCGGCGATAATCTTCAAAACTTTCACTCCGGTTGTGACCGAAGCGGTGGTCATAACCGATTACCAGTATATGGATATTGAATCGGTCGCGTAACAACTGCATGAACTCGCGTGCGGAAAGCAATGATAAATCATGCGTAAAGGGAAGAAGGATGCAATAATCAGCGCCTGTCGTTTCCAGCAATTCCAGTTTCTCTTGGGGAGAGGAGAGGAGCTGGGGGCAATAGGAGGTTTGTATCACCTGTCTGGGATGTACCGGAAAGGTGACTAATGCAGAACATAATCCTTCCTTTGCAGCCATTTCCTTTACTTGATCAATGAGGAAACGATGTCCGCGATGCACCCCATCAAAAAAGCCGATGGTGGCAACCGATGGGGAAAGGGTTGGATGGTTTATGCCTGATATAATTTTCATTATTCGAATAATAAACTTAAATCTTCGCCGATGCGGTAGTGATGAGTTTGAATGCCAAGTGCCGCGGCTGCCCGGCAGTTAGCTTCCGAATCGTCTATAAAGAACGTCTCCTCGGGAAGAATGTTTGCCTCCTTCATTACTTTCTCATAGATAGCCTTATCTGGTTTGGCTAAATGCATTTTGAAAGAGAGAAACGTGTCTTCAAAGAAGTCATCTGCACGAAAGCCCCGGTAGTTGAACATTTCTTCGCCGGCATAATTCCAATGAATTTGGTTAGTATTGCTAAGCAGGTAAACCATATAGCGTTCGCGTAGTTCCAACAGTAATTCCAGCTTTTCGCGGGGAATATTCAGCAACATCAGGTTCCACATATCATCTATCTTGCGGTCGGTCAACGATTCGTCAGCCTCTCTGCGGATAGCGTCTCTAAACTCTTCGGGAGAAATTTCTCCCAATTCAAACCGGGAAAACACTCCGTTGCCTTGCATTTGGCGAACTTGTTCTTCTATGTCGGCGAATCCTGCAGTGCGAAATGCATTCAGGCAACTATCAAAATCAAGGTTAACCAATACCCCGCCTAAATCGAAAATAACATTCTTAATTTTACTGTCCATAACTCTTTATGCTCTTTTACCTAATTTACTTTTTTGCTTGCAACCGTTTTATCAGTCGGTAAATTTCACCTGCCACCAACACTAAAGAGGTAGCGGCGATGATTATAATCCATTCGGTCAGACTCAGCGGCACGGTGCGGAATACTTTTCCTCCGAATTCGACAATGAATATCTGGCCTATCAATATGATAACCGCTACACTAAGCATGCCCAGTGCATGGCGTGAATCTTTAAATACAGAATGATTGGTTCCGAAAACGCTGGCATTGAATAGGTTCCAAAACTGAAGCATCACGAAAATGGTGAAGAAACAAGTAAGAGCCCACTCTGTTTGTGAGGCAGGAAGCTGCCTGATACCTACGATGAGTGACATCAGGATGACCAAAAATGCAAGTCCTACGCCTAATATATTGTTGCGCATGGCCTTGGTGATGATAAAGTCATTGGTTTTGCGCGGTTTCTCGTTCATGACATCGGGGCTGGGTGGTATGGAGGCCAGTGCCATGGCTGCAAAAGTATCCATAATGAGGTTTACCCATAACATTTGAGTGACAGTCAGCGGAAGCTCAGTGCCTAGGAAAGCGCCGAGCAATACACTTGCCAATGCCACTACATTGATTGTCAGCTGGAAGACGATGAAACGCTGAATGTTTTTGTAGAGCGAACGTCCCCACATGACGGCAGTGGCGATACTGTGGAAAGAATCATCCAGCAATGTAATATCACTGGCTTCTTTTGCCACGGAAGTTCCCGTTCCCATCGAGAGACCCACTTGTGCGTGGTTGAGGGCGGGAGCATCGTTGGTTCCGTCACCGGTAACGGCAACTACTGCACCTTTTTGCTGGAGCAACTGCACCAAGCGTTGCTTGTCCATCGGGCGGGCACGGCTCATCACTTTCAAGTCAAGTACACGGTCGAGTGCTTCTTCGTCGCTTAAGGCGGCAAATTCCGCTCCTGTGATTCGGTTGCGTTCCGTGTCTTCAGACTTCCATAATCCTATCTGACGAGCAATCTCGGTTGCAGTACCCGGAGTGTCGCCGGTTACAATCTTCACACCGATACCGGCTGACTGACATTTGCCGACTGCCTCGGGCACATCGGGACGAATGGGGTCACTGATGGCGAAGATACCGAGAAAATCCATTCCGCCTTCGTTCACCAATTCGGCACAATCCTCTCCGGTTCCTTCGGGGATATATTTATAAGCCAATCCTAAAGTACGCATGGCTTTGTTTTGGTAGGCTAGCAGGTCAGCGTTATACTGTGCAATGGCATCAGGGCTCAGGTTGCATTTGCCCATTATAATTTCGGGTGCACCTTTTATATATAACACTTTTTTTTGCTGGATGGGAGAGTCGACCAGAGTAGCCATATATTTACGTTCGGTGGAGAATGTGAGCTGGTTGACGACTGTTGCTTTTTCGCGCAGTTCCATATAATTCTTTCCCTGCTCGTTAAGCCATAACAACAAGGCGATTTCAGTAGGGTTTCCTACACCGGAAGGTTTCTTTCCGGTCTCTGCCTCTTCCAGAAAAGCCGTAGAATTGGCACTGATGCCTTCTGCTATCAAGTCTGCTTTAGAAGCGTCGAGCTTTGCTTCATGCACTTGCATCAGGTTTTGTGTCAGAGTGCCGGTTTTGTCTGTACAGATGACGGTGATGGCACCCATTGTTTCGCAGGCATGCATCTTGCGGACAAGGTTATTTGTCTTCAGCATACGGCGCATGTTCAGTGCAAGGCTGAGTGTGACACTCATCGGCAAGCCTTCGGGGACGGCAACCACTATTAGTGTAACGGCCATCATGAAGTATTTTAAAACAATACGTGCGATATGCATCCATTGCTGCCAACCGGTTATTTCATTCATACTCAAATATCCGTAAAGGTCTTTGGCTGTGAAGACAATAAAGGTCAGCGTGGCAATGGTAAATCCGATTTTGCCGATAAAATCGGCTAATTTTGTTAATTGAATATTCAAGGGAGTCTGTTCTTGACTCTGCTCGGTCGCTTGGCGAGCCACTTTGCCGATTTCTGTCGCATCGCCTACGTGCTCTACGCGCATCATGCCGTGACCGTCCACTACTGTAGTTCCACGCATGACGGTGTTACTGGGATAAGTGGCCTCGTCATCGAACAATTCTTCATTGACAGTTTTGTTCACCATTAATTCTCCAGTCAGATTGGATTCATTAATCTGCATGGAAATGGCTTCCAACAAGATGCCGTCTGCCGGCACTTCTTCACCGGTATTTAATATGACAATATCTCCCACGACGATATCTTTACGCGGAATCTCTTGTATTTTGCCGTTGCGCATGACCGTGACGGGAGTTTCTTCACCTACAGCATTTAGCAAATCAAATTTCTTGTTTGCATCATATTCAAAATAGAATCCGATACCTGTCGCCAAAAATATAGCGAAGAATATTCCGATTGTTTCGGCATATTCATCTTCGATAACAGCTATGACCAGCGAAAAGAATGCTGCAACGAGAAGGATGCGTATCACCGGGTCGCGGAACTTTTCGAGATAAAGTTTCCACATAGAAGGGCGTTTGGGGGGTGTCAGGAGATTCATTCCGAATTTCTCCCTACTTTCAAGAACTTCTTTATTTGTCAACCCTGTCAGGGCTGTTTCTTGTTTTGTATGTGCCATACGGCTATTCTCAATTAATTAGTGGAGCACAAAAGTACAATTTAAATCCTTACGAATAAGTGAATTAAATCTTTTTATCAAATTTTGGGTTCGATTCTTTGCAAATCTCAGAGAAATGTTCTACTTTTGCACCTGCTAAGGAGAAATCCACATAGCTCGGACTTGTAGCTCAGTTGGTTAGAGCAACAGACTCATAATCTGGAGGTCCCTGGTTCAAGCCCAGGCTGGTCCACAAAGAAAATAAGCGTTAATTGCATGAAATCAAGCAGTTAACGCTTTTCTTTTTGTCCTTCGCTATGAGTTGGGATAGGCTCAAATCAATAGAATTACATATCTTTTGCAGCATTTGTTTACCGCTTGTTTACCGATAAACAAAAGGATTAATATGCTGACAATCAACGCAGAAATCAAGAAAGACGGACTACGGTCTGATGGTACTTACAACGTAAAGCTAAGATTCACGCTTGACAGAAAAATGAGACGGCTGGCAACAAGTCTGTTCGCCACAAGTAAAGACTTGACTAAAGAACTGAAAATCAAGCAAAGTTCACCTATTAGAAAAGAGATAGATTCTCTTATTCGCGGTTATCAAGAGAAATGCGCCAAACTACAAGTCGAGTTAAACCGCTACACTATTGATGAAGTAATGGACTACTTGGATGGAGAACATCAGAAGCAGCAGACCATTGACTTTATAAAGTTCAGCCGTGAGTGGATAACCTCAACTACAATCAAAGGCGCACCAAACTATACTACTGCAATTAATGCTTTAGTGCGCTTTATAGGTAAAGAAGAATTGGACGTAAATCTGATTACCACCAATTTTTTAGATAGTTTCAAAGCGTTTCTGAATAAAGAGCGTGAAGTACGAACGAAGAAACTGATTCTGCAAGGTAAGCGTGTGCCCTCTAATCGGTCTTTATCTCTTTATTTGGTAAGCATTAAGAAACTGTTCAAAGAGGCTCAAAAGAAGTACAATAAGAGAGAGAATAATCTCATACTGATACCTAACAATCCATTTATAGACTTTGAGATACCCAAGCAAGAAGCAACAAGAAAGAGAGCTATTCCGGCAGATATTATCAAAAAAGTATGGAAGCTACCCTATAAAGATATGAAGAAAGGCTATAAATCCACTTGTCGTTATAATTTAGCTAAAGACTGTTTTATTCTGTCATTCTGTTTAATGGGCATTAATTCAGCCGATTTATATAATGCTACAGAAATGGTAAACAATACCATCATTTATAATCGTACTAAGACGAAAGACCGTAGATTGGATAATGCTCAAATGAAAGTGGCTATACCTAAAATCGCATTACCACTTATAGAAAAATACAGAGATAAAAGTGGTAAACGCTTATTTAACTTTTACCAATACTATGCAGACGAAAAAGGTTTCAATAAGGCTATCAACTACGGTTTAAAAGAAATTGGTACAATATTAGGCGTAGATGATTTGGAGTATTATGCAGCCCGCCATTCATGGGCTACCATTGCACTGAATAAAGTAAACATAGACAAATATATAGTTCATGCAGCCCTCAATCATATAGACGATTCCATGAAAGTGACAGACATTTATATTGAACGAGATTTTGTGAATGAGAACAAGGCTAATGCCAAAGTTGTGAAGTATGTATTCGGTAAATGAATATCGTTTACCACTATGAAAAACCTACTATAATAAAAAGAAGTCTGTAATCCACTAAAGATTGCAGACTTTTCTTTTATTTTGCAGTATAACTAATATGAATACACTATGTATCAGATAGAAGAACTGCCCGATTTAAAAGTGGCTTGGCATGAAAGCTACAAATGTCTAAATGAACCACTTTTAGAATATGTATGGGAAGTAGCCAACCACTTCCTGCCCGATTATGCGGAAACAGATACGGGAATGATACCCGTAGAATCTTCCGCACCTGCCATATTCGCCAACAGATATGCGGAAAGAAACTTATCCGTTGAAGAAAGGTACGAGAGAATACAAAAAATGAAAACTTTCAAAGGAACTTTAGATGAATACAAGAAACGAGAATACAGAAAGTTAGACGATTCTTTCAAAGAGAAGTTTCTGACCAACGAAGATTTACAGAATACCATTGAAGCGTATAAGTTAGATGTTAGTAAGTTTTGGTATCTACTTCTTTTCGTATATGATTTTATAGAGGATATTGGTACAAATGCACCCATTATGGGAAAGTCCGTACTTGAAGACTTTGCCACTTTTCTAACTAATCTGTGTGATGCGTCAAGTATTACTTTGAAGCAAGGCAATAGAAAGAGTTATTATACAGAAAGAGAAGATTTGATAAATATCATTCAAATTGCAGTCCATCATTTCAGTGAAACATACGACAATATTGTAAACGGAGAACAAGGCATAGGGCTAAAAATCAAACAATTAGAAGATATAGGATTGAAAGGCTTTATAGATAACAGTCTGTTATCACAAATGAACTTCAAAGACAAGTTCAGTCTTGACATATCTTATAAGAAGTGGAAGTTTACGGATATGTTTCTGTTCTTCATTGAGAGAAGAAAGGCTACCACCATATCCAACAAAAAGGTAAAGGTATCTAAAGACAAGATGATGCTTGTTTCAAGGCTTATCTATACAGTGGGCTATGATGGCAAGAGATATAATGAAGAATACGATTCGGAGGGCAACAAGAACAGAATGTTATCCAATCTCCTTAGAAGATACAAGAACGAGAAATTTCCGTCTGTCATAGCTAATAACTACATGGTAGTTTCTTAAACAACATACATAAAACCATAGTAAAAATGCGTACTGAAAGGGCTGTCTTTTTTGGTACGCATTTTTTTTGCGTACTGGAATGGGCACATTTTCTACACACATGGGCATTCGGCAAATTCCTTTGTTACCCCTAAATTCTGCCCTACTTTTGCAATGTCAATCAGAGACAATAAGGCGCCAAAGTCAATGATTGCATTAACATATTCATTAATTAAAAAATTATAACCATGAGTAATTTTGATTACAATTTCGGTACAAAAACCGCTATAAAAGAGTATGATAACCAAGGCGCATACAACACCTTGCAGGAAATGATGAAGCG
>NZ_CAOOSE010000043.1:0-25623 GCF_948499155.1 uncultured Phocaeicola sp.
ATTTGCGTATGTAGGTAAAATGGTGGAAAATAAATAAAAATGGGCTTATTTTAACTATACGTTAACGTTCTTTGGAAGGGAGTAATGATATGAAAATCAAACATATACGATGGATAGCAATTATTGGTCTGCTGGCTATTTTCAGCTTGCAATATGTGTGGCTTGTCAATACCTGTAAGCTGGCGAAAGAGAGTATTCAGTTCAGGAGCAATGAAGTTTTCAAAGATGCTTCTATGCAAGAACTCTTCCATCGCATGGAGGTGTTGAAGGCAGAGCTGAACAAGAAATATGCAGGTCAAGATACCATTATTGGGGTGAAAGTGGAGTTGGATGATGATTATGACATTGCTGAAAGCGGGATGTTGGATGATAATGCCAATCAATGGCTGATGTCGAATATGCATATTTCTATACAAGAAGCTGTGGCGAAGACATATAAGGTATCTGTCTCTTTGGCAAGTTTGGATTCTATCTATCGGGCAAATTTGAATATGGAGGGCATTGATGCTAAAGTGGTTTGTTGCATTACTGATTCCTCAGGGCATGTTCTCAAGAGTTCCCGGCCCTTACGGTTAGGGGAGCACGGTATGCTGAGTACCCCATTATATCCTCTCAATTACAAGCGTACGGAAAATTTGCAGGCTTTTATCGTCAATCCTTATTGGGTTATCTTTCAGAGAATGACCTTATTGCTGATAGCCACTGTACTGATGATGATATTAATTATCGGTTGTATTGTCTGTCAAATTCGTATCATTGCCCGTCAAAATAAAATAGCTAAGATTCGCGAGGATTTCTCTTATGCTTTGATTCACGACATGAAAACCCCCATCAGTAGTATTTTGATGGGAATTCAAATATTAGAGACCGGCAAATTGGACGCCCGGCCTGATAAACGCGACAAACTCTTTCATATCCTGAAGGATGAAAGTGAACATTTGTTGGCATTGACAGAGAAGGTACTGATACTTTCGAAGTTGGAAAACCATCAACTGAAACTTTTTCGCGAAATGCTTTCGTTGCGTGACATGTTGGATGACTTGATTGAAAAGTTTTCCGCCAAGGCAGACAAACCGGTGCATTTTAGTCTGGTCCTTGAGGTGGAAACTATTCTGGCAGATGGCGAATTTCTGAAGGAAGCAATCAGCAATCTGATTGACAATGCCATTAAGTATTCGGGAGCCTCGGTTGACATTACTATTTCTTCTGTTTGCAAGCCGGACGGTGCGGTTGTCATCAAGGTAAAAGATAATGGCTTCGGCATTCCTTTGAAGGACCAAAGCCGTATATTCGAAAAATATGAGCGTGCGTCGGCCGCCACTCGCAGTCGGAAAGGTGGAGCATCCGGATTCGGACTGGGATTGAACTATGTACTCCGTGTCGCTGAGGCACATGGCGGCACGGTGAGGGTAGAGAGCATCGAAGGAGAGTATAGCGAATTTTCTCTTTCTCTGCCTCAAAAAGAGTTCTTGAACTGACCGGGGAAAAGTGATAATGGATTCGGAATAAACAGAAAAAGAATAGGAGAGGAAGTTATGATAAAGTTGCTGTTGGTGGAGGATGATGCCAATCTTTGTTACATTATCCGTGGTGGTCTGGAAGATATGATAGGAGGTTATGAGGTGACGACTGCCATGAATGGGGAAGAAGGGTTGAAAATATGGAAAGGTCAACATCCTGATGTGATTGTTTCGGATATTGAAATGCCTGTAATGGACGGTTATGAGATGGTAAAACGTATTCGCGAACTGGATGGTGATACGCCTATTTTATTTACTTCGGGGCGCGTCTCGCCCAAAGATGTGGTGAAAGGTTATGAACTGGGTGTGAATAACTATATCAAGAAGCCTTTTTTGGCTGAAGAGTTGGATGCGCATATCGGTGCACTGCTGAAATTGAAACAGGGGGGGAGCGCCAGAAATGAGAGTGAAATGTATAGAATAGGTGGGAGTTATGTGTTTGATGCTGCCCATGCGGTATTGAGGCATCTTGTTTCGGGGACGGAGAAGACGTTGACGGAACGTGAAGCCAGTCTGCTGAAAATGCTTTGTGTCAAGATAGGGGAAGTGGTGAAACGTGAGATTATTCTTTCTACTCTTTGGGAGAAAGAGGACGATTATTTTGCGTCACGCAGCCTGGATGTTTTTGTCACACGGCTTCGTAAATTATTGGCTGAGGATGAAAAGGTGCAGATAAAGACTCTCAAAGGGGTGGGGATCAGTTTGGTTTGTTTACCGTAGGGGGAAAGATTGGAAAACCTGCCCTTTCCCCTATGGGTAAATAAAGATGTTATCGGCAAATCTTTAGAATTTATAAGCAAATCCGATATTGAATACGCCTTGGTCAAGGTCGCTGATAATCTGATATTTGATTTCGAAGTTCATCATCCATTGCGAATTAAGGTCAAATTCAGCACCGGCTCCCAGATTAGCGCCGAACTTTCCTTTATTTCCACTTAAATCCATTCCTTCAAATTTACCCAAATCCCAATGCCAATTTGTATAAGTCAATCCGAATAGCGGATAAAGACGTGCACCGCTTGCCACAGGAAAGAGATAGTGAGCATTGACATTGAAGTCGAACATATCAACTCCGTCATTTTTGAAGAAATAGTTGACAGATGGTTCCAGTCTCAGCGCATCAAGAATGTTGTATTGGTATTTAACACCGATGCCCACGCTTTCGATTTCGGTTCCATAACCTACTTGAAACCCAAGTGCTTGTTTACCCTGCTGGGCATGAACGCCGCATACAAATAATACCAGCATGCAGGCAAGAATAAGTAACTTTTTCATAATCAATAAATTAGAATGAATACTAGTTTGTTTTTTGTTATTGCTTATTTCTTTTCATTAGCTTCTTCATCTTTGAACCAAGAGGCATACATCAGATAACCGTTTGCAATCTTTTCATTCAGTTCACGACTTTGCTCAGGGGGAATCTTTTTGATGAACTTGGCGGGAACGCCTGCCCAAAGACTTCCCGGTTCGATGATGGTATTGCTCAAGACTAAGGCTCCGGCAGCTACGATAGCCCCTTCGCCTACTACGGCATGGTCAAGCACGGTTGACCCCATACCTATCAGGGCACCGTCTTTGATGGTTGCACCGTGGATGGTTACGTTATGTCCCACGGATACATCGTTACCGATTTCGACTACTGATTTCTGATAAAGGGTGTGTAACACGCTCCCGTCTTGAATGTTGACACGGTCGCCGATGCGGATGGCATTGACATCACCGCGCAGCACGGCATTGAACCAGATGCTGCAATCGCGCCCCATTACGACATCACCGATGACAGTGGCATTGTCAGCCAGATAACAGTTTTCTCCAATCTGAGGTGTGAATCCTCTTACCGATTTTATAAGTGCCATAATTCTTTCTTAGCGTTTTAAAGGTGAAGTTGCTTCTTTTAACCACTCCTGCTCTTCTTTGTTCAGTTGAGAGCTCAACCGATTATATACCATTTCATGGTATTCGTTGAACCTGGTGATTTCTTCGTCGGTCAACATATCGGTCACAATAGCCTCTTTGTCGATGGGACAGAGAGTTAGCGGCTCGAACTTCATGAAAGAACCGAACTCGGTTTCCATTGCAGGAACAGTCAATAATGTGTTCTCGGTGCGGATACCGTGACGACCGGCTTTATAAATGCCCGGTTCGTCTGTCACTGTCATACCCGGGCGGAGAGGAGTGGGCATATAGTTCATTCTGATCTGGTGAGGGCCTTCGTGTACACAGAGGAAATGACCGACACCGTGTCCTGTGCCGTGGAAATAGTTGACACCCGCTTTCCACATGGCTTGACGCGCTAAAATATCAAGCTGTGTGCCGCACGTCCCTTCAGGAAATATGGCATTTTGTAGCTGAAGGAATCCTTTCAGTACCAATGTATAATCTGTCTTTTCCTCATTACTGAGGGGGCCGAGCACGATGGTGCGCGTAATGTCGGTGGTTCCATCCAAATATTGTGCTCCACTGTCCAGCAGCAACATACCTTCGGGTTTCAAAGGAATATCTGTTTCGGGGGTTGCTTCGTAATGAACGATAGCTGCGTGTTCTTTATATCCGGCAATCGTATCAAAGCTGATTCCTTTGAAATTCGCTTGTTCGGCACGCAATTCATATAGTTTCCGATCGACACTCAGCTCGGTTTCATTTCCGGCGGGAACAGCTGTCTTCAACCATTTTAGGAATTTAACCATAGCTATGCCGTCGCGTTCCATGGCATGACGAAAACCGTTTATTTCAGTTTCGTTTTTCACCGCTTTCAGAAGACTGACGGGAGAAGGAATTTCCATTATCTTGTGCCCGGTGTCAATGCCATTGGCAGTTAGATAGCCGGCAGCATTAAAGAGTTTCATATTGAGAGCCGGAGACACCTGGATGTTCTGACGCACTTTCTTAATGTCACCCTCTACCTGATGATAGGATTTGAGGATGATTCCGTTTTCTTCCAGATAGACTTTGACCTCAGGCGAAAGTTTTTCTTCTATTATATATAAGGTAGCTTTCTTCTGAGTGATATGCATATAACTAATGAATACGGGGTTGCAATGTACATCACTTCCTCTTAGGTTTAGTGTCCATGCAATCTCATCCAAAGCGGATAACAAGATACTTTGGCAATTATTCTTGCGTATTTCCTCTCTGATGAGTTCTATTTTCTGTCGGCAGGAGCGTCCGGCATATTTTTCTTCCAATATAAATACGGGGTCGGATGGCAACGAGGGGCGATCCTTCCATATTTCATCAAAGGGGTCGGCAACACTTTCCACTTGGATTCCCTTGGGAGAACAAACGGCGTAAAGGGATTCCTTAAAATCGATACCGTTTACCCATCCGTCCATTCCGATGATATCTCCTTTTTTAAGTTCTTTAGAAAGCCATTCGGCAATAGAAGGAGTTCCGGGCATGCGGTCTTTAAATAAGGTGATACCTGTACCTTCCAACTGCTCGGCAGCTTGCAGGAAATAACGTGAGTCCGTCCATAGCCCTGCTTTTTTCATGGTGATGACTGCCGTACCTGCCGATCCGGTGAAGCCGGTCAGCCATTTGCGGGCTTCCCAATGTGCGGCAACATACTCACTATTATGTGGGTCGGTAGTGGGGAGTATAAATGCTTGTATACCATTTCTTTGCATAATCTTACGCAAAGCAGCTACTCTTTGTTTAATTTCAAATTTCATTGTATTTTGGTTTATAATAACTTAAACTCAATGACAAAGATACGATTTCTATATTATTTAAGATAAATATTTGCGGAAAGTTTTGTAAATAAAGAAAGTATGTGTAATTTTGCGCCGCAATTTGACTATAGAAAAATTTAGTAACAACATAATTTAATTATTAAAAACAATGATTGTAGTACCAGTAAAAGAAGGCGAAAACATTGAAAAAGCGCTGAAGAAATTCAAAAGAAAATTTGAAAAAACAGGTGTTGTAAAAGAACTGAGAGCTAGACAGCAGTTTGATAAACCGTCTGTAATCAACAGACTTAAGAAAGAACGTGCTGTATACGTGCAGAAACTTCAGCAGGTAGAAGAATAATTAATTCTCGCACTTTCTTTGAATAATTGAATTCTTTTTCATATATTCGTTGCTGAATTAATGAAGCGACGTTTCTTATGTTAATAGAATCTTTTTTGGATTATCTTCGGTTGGAAAAAAACTGTTCCGAGAAAACGATTGTTAGCTATGGAACAGATTTGACCAAATTTGAAGAGTTCTTTAAGAGTGTTGACGAGGAGGTGGATTTTACTACGGTAGATGCAGACGTCATCCGTTCATGGGTGGTAAACCTGATGGATGGTGGATATACTTCTACTTCGGTAAATAGGAAACTGAGTTCTCTCCGTTCGTTTTATCGTTATCTCTTGCGAAAGAAGGTAGTGGTGGTGGATCCGACGCGTAAAGTGACTGGTCCTAAAAAAAAGAAGCCTCTGCCGGTCTTTGTGAAGGAAGAAGATATGAATAGGCTGTTGGACGAAATTCCTTGTGAAAAGGGATTTACCGGCTGTCGGGATAAAACGATAATCGAAATGTTTTATGCTACAGGCATACGGCTTTCGGAATTGATTGGATTGAATGATGCAGATGTCGACTTTTCGGCTTCTCTTATTAAAGTAACGGGAAAGAGAAATAAGCAAAGGCTAATTCCTTTCGGTGATGAACTGAGGATGGCGTTGCTTAATTATATTAAAGTAAGAGATGAAGCAATACCCGATAGGGAGGAGGCTTTTTTCGTCAAACAGGATGGAAAAAGGTTGTACCCCATGAAGGTATATAATTTAGTGAAACGGAACCTGTCAAAAGTTGTAACGCTTAAAAAAAGAAGTCCGCACGTGTTAAGGCATAGTTTTGCTACTTCGATGCTGAATAATCAGGCGGAGTTGGGTGCTGTAAAAGAGCTTCTGGGGCATGAAAGTCTGACAACGACGGAAATCTATACGCATACGACTTTTGAAGAACTTAAAAAAGTGTATGAACAAGCTCATCCAAGAGCGTAAAAAAAGGAGGTAATTATGGAAGTAAGAATTCAAGCTATTCATTTCGATGCGTCTGAAAAACTTCAGGATTTTATTCAGAAGAAGGCGACTAAATTAGAAAAGTATTGCGATGATATAAATAAGGTGGAGGTGTCATTAAAAGTAGTAAAACCGGAAACCGCTATGAATAAAGAGGTCGGAATTAAAGTTTTGGCCATGAATGGAGAGTTTTTTGCGGAGAAGGTGAGCGATACATTTGAAGAAGCAATAGATGTGTGCGTGGATGCACTGTCTAAGCAATTGACAAAAACGAAAGAAAAACTACGCGGTAAATAAAAAAAGTCGCTAAAAGTTTTTGAGAATTAAAATAAATATCTAACTTTGCAGCCGCTTAGCCCTTCGAGGGGCAGGAGCTGCAAAGTTTTAGAAATAAGCCTCTTTAGCTCAGTTGGCCAGAGCACGTGATTTGTAATCTCGGGGTCGTTGGTTCGAATCCGACAAGAGGCTCAAAAAAAACAATAAGGAAAAAAGAGTTCTTTATTTAACTGTAAGGGCAAATACCAGAGTGGCCAAATGGGGCAGACTGTAAATCTGCTGGCTTACGCCTTCGGTGGTTCGAATCCATCTTTGCCCACACTTTGATTGAGACTAATGGTCTTTAGAATTGCGGAAGTAGCTCAGTTGATAGAGCATTAGCCTTCCAAGCTGAGGGTCGCGGGTTTGAGCCCCGTCTTCCGCTCTTTTTTGCTGTTATAGCTCAGTGGTAGAGCACTTCCTTGGTAAGGAAGAGGTCCCGAGTTCAAATCTCGGTAACAGCTCTTAGATAACGTAATTGCTGATTATTAATCAAATAAATAACAAGTAAAGCTATGGCTAAAGAGAAATTTGAACGTTCGAAACCGCACGTTAACATTGGTACTATCGGTCACGTTGACCACGGTAAAACCACTTTGACTGCTGCTATCACTACTGTGTTGGCTAAAAAAGGTCTTTCAGAATTGCGTTCTTTCGATTCAATCGACAACGCTCCTGAAGAAAAAGAAAGAGGTATTACTATCAATACTTCTCACGTAGAATATCAAACAGCTAATCGTCACTATGCTCACGTTGACTGTCCGGGTCACGCTGACTATGTAAAGAACATGGTTACTGGTGCTGCTCAGATGGATGGTGCTATCATCGTTTGTGCTGCAACAGACGGTCCGATGCCTCAGACTCGTGAACACATCTTGTTGGCTCGTCAGGTAAACGTACCTAGACTGGTTGTTTTCTTGAACAAGTGTGATATGGTTGAAGATGAAGAAATGTTGGAATTGGTAGAAATGGAAATGCGTGAATTGCTTTCATTCTATGATTTCGACGGTGACAATACTCCTATCATCCGCGGTTCTGCACTTGGTGCTTTGAATGGCGTTGCTCAGTGGGAAGATAAGATTATGGAATTGATGGAAGCTGTTGATACTTGGATTCCATTGCCTCCGCGTGATATCGATAAACCTTTCTTGATGCCGGTTGAAGACGTGTTCTCTATCACAGGTCGTGGTACTGTAGCTACAGGTCGTATCGAATCAGGTATTATCCATGTAGGTGATGAAGTTGAAATCCTTGGTTTGGGTGAAGATAAGAAATCAGTTGTAACTGGTGTTGAAATGTTCCGTAAACTGTTGGATCAAGGTGAAGCTGGTGATAACGTAGGTTTGTTGCTTCGTGGTATCGACAAGGCAGAAATCAAACGTGGTATGATTCTGTGTAAGCCGGGTCAGGTTAAAGCTCACTCTAAGTTCAAAGCTGAGGTTTATATCTTGAAGAAAGAAGAAGGTGGTCGTCACACTCCGTTCCACAACAAATACCGTCCTCAGTTCTACTTGCGTACTATGGACTGTACAGGTGAAATCACTTTGCCGGAAGGAACTGAAATGGTAATGCCTGGTGATAACGTAACTATTACAGTTGAGTTGATTTACCCGGTTGCTATCAACGTAGGTTTGCGTTTCGCTATCCGCGAAGGTGGACGTACAGTAGGTGCTGGTCAGATTACTGAAATTATTGACTAATACACATTATAAAATATGATCAGTTCTCGGTCGTAAAACGCCGGGAACTGATTTTTACGGGAGTAGCTCAGTTGGTAGAGCACCGGTCTCCAAAACCGGGTGTCGGGAGTTCGAGCCTCTCCTCCCGTGCTAAACTTGAAAGAATATGTTTCAGAAAGTAACAAATTATTGTAAAGAATCTTATGACGAATTAGTCCATAAAGTATCATGGCCGACTCGTAAAGAACTTTCAAATAGTGCAGTGGTTGTTTTATATGCTTCCCTACTCATTGCACTAGTCGTTTTTCTTATGGATTCAGTCTTCCAGTTCGTAATGGAAGATATTATCTATCCGCACTAATTAATTGTGAGTAAAATGTCTGAGATTGAAAAAAAATGGTACGTATTACGTGCCGTCAGTGGAAAAGAAAGCAAGGTTAAGGAATATCTTGATGCTGACATCAGGAATAGTGACCTTAGCGAGTATGTATCTCAGGTGTTGATTCCTACCGAGAAAGTGTATCAGGTTCGCAATGGTAAGAAAATTGTGAAGGAAAGAAGTTATCTTCCCGGATACGTTTTGGTCGAGGCTGCTCTCGTCGGTGAGGTTGCTCATCATTTGAGAAACACTCCCAATGTGATTGGCTTTTTGGGAGGCTCCGAGAATCCGGTGCCTTTGAGACAATCGGAAGTGAATCGTATACTTGGTACGGTGGATGAACTCCAAGAGGGTGGTGAAGAACTGAATGTTCCTTATACCGTAGGAGAAACAGTGAAAGTAATCGTTGGACCGTTCAGTGGATTCAGTGGTCTCATTGAAGAAGTGAATAGTGAAAAACGGAAACTAAAGGTTATGGTTAAGATCTTCGGACGTAAAACTCCGTTGGAACTTGGCTTTATGGATGTCGAGAAAGAATAATGCATTCTGTTACGTGCATTGTCTTTCGCTATAATTAATATATAAAAATTAGAAAAAAATGGCTAAAGAAGTTGCTGGACTAATCAAATTACAGATTAAAGGAGGCGCTGCAAATCCATCACCTCCCGTTGGACCTGCTTTGGGTTCTAAGGGTATTAACATCATGGAGTTTTGCAAGCAATTCAATGCCAGAACCCAGGACAAGGCAGGTAAGATTTTACCTGTAATCATTACCTACTACGCAGATAAGTCTTTTGATTTTGTTATTAAGACTCCTCCCGTAGCTATTCAATTGCTTGAGTTGGCTAAGGTTAAGAGTGGTTCTGCTGAGCCTAATCGTAAGAAAGTTGCCGAGATTACTTGGGAACAAGTACGTGCGATTGCTCAAGACAAAATGGTTGACTTAAACTGTTTTACTATCGAGTCTGCTATGACTATGGTGGCAGGTACAGCTAGAAGTATGGGTATCGCTGTAAAAGGGGAATTCCCGGGTAATAACTAATAAACTTCAATTATAATGGGTAAACTGACAAAAAATCAAAAGTTGGCTGCAGAAAAAATTGAAGCAGGGAAAGCATACTCACTGAAAGAAGCTGCACAATTAGTTAAAGATATCACTTTTTCTAAATTTGATGCTTCATTAGATATTGACGTACGTTTAGGTGTAGACCCTCGTAAAGCTAATCAAATGGTTCGTGGCGTAGTTTCACTGCCTCATGGAACTGGTAAGCAAGTACGTGTTTTGGTTCTGTGTACACCTGATGCTGAAGCTGCTGCAAAAGAAGCTGGTGCTGACTATGTTGGTCTTGATGAATATATTGAAAAGATCAAAGGTGGATGGACAGATATTGATGTAATCATCACAATGCCGTCTATCATGGGTAAGATCGGTGCTCTCGGTCGTGTTCTCGGTCCTCGCGGATTGATGCCGAATCCTAAGAGTGGTACTGTAACTATGGATGTAGCTAAAGCTGTTAAGGAAGTTAAGCAAGGTAAGATTGACTTTAAGGTTGATAAGAGCGGTATCGTTCATACTTCAATTGGCAAGGTTTCTTTTACTGCTGACCAGATTCGTGATAATGCGAAAGAATTTATCGCTACTATCATTAAACTGAAACCGAGCTCAGCTAAGGGTACCTATATTAAGAGTATTTATCTTTCAAGTACTATGAGTAAGGGTATCAAGATTGATCCCAAAACTGTAGAAGAAATCTAATAATAAGGAGGAATCATGAGAAAGGAAGATAAAGGCGTTATTATTGGTCAGTTGGCTGACACCGTAAAAGAATATGGACATTTCTACTTGGTTGATACAACTGCTATGGATGCAGCTGCTACAAGCGACCTGAGAAGAAAATGTTTCAAAGCCGGTGTTAAGCTGGTAGTTGTGAAGAACTCTTTGCTTCACAAAGCTTTGATGAGTATCGAAGATGTTGATTTCTCTCCGTTATTTGACTCTTTGAAAGGTACAACTTCAGTAATGTTCTGCGAAACTGCAAACGTTCCTGCTAAGTTGCTGAAAGAATACAAAGATGGAGTTCCTACACTGAAAGCTGCTTATGCAGAAGAAGGAATATATGTAGGTGCTGATCAACTCGAAGCTCTTGCTAATATTAAGAGTAAAAATGAAGTTATTGCTGAAATTGTTGCTTTGCTGCAATCACCGGCCAAGAACGTTATTTCTGCTCTTCAATCAGGTGGTAACACCATTCATGGAGTGCTTAAAACTCTGGGCGAACGTGCCGAATAATCAATTTTATAATCAATTAGTAACAAACAATTAAAATCATACAAAAATGGCAGATTTGAAAGCTTTTGCAGAACAATTAGTTAACTTGACAGTAAAAGAAGTTAATGAACTTGCAACTATCCTTAAAGAAGAATACGGTATTGAACCTGCTGCTGCAGCTGTAGCTGTTGCTGCTGGTCCTGCTGCAGGTGGTGCAGCTGCTGCTGAAGAAAAAACATCTTTCGATGTAGTTTTGAAGAGCGCTGGTGCTGCTAAATTGCAGGTTGTTAAAGCCGTTAAAGAAGCATGTGGTCTTGGTTTGAAAGAAGCTAAAGACTTGGTAGACGGTGCTCCTAGCACAGTAAAAGAAGGCTTGGCTAAAGACGAAGCTGAATCACTGAAGAAAACTTTGGAAGAAGCTGGAGCTGAAGTTGAGCTTAAATAATATTAAGCCTGATTATCAGGTAATTCGGTTAGGAATCCTCTAGACGAGGATTCTTAACCTTTTTGTGTCTATATTATTATTAAGTTCTACAAATAAATTATCAGATGTCTTCAAATACAGAAAACAAAAGAGTAAATTTTGCTTCCATCAAGAATCCGATGAAGTATCCGGATTTCCTGGAAGTGCAATTGAAGTCATTCCAAGACTTTTTACAACTGGATACCCCACCCGAAAAACGAAAGAACGACGGGCTGTATAAAGTATTTGCTGAAAACTTCCCTATCGCTGATACACGCAATAACTTTGTCCTTGAGTTCTTGGACTACTACATTGATCCCCCTCACTATACAATAGATGATTGTCTAGAGCGTGGGCTCACTTATAGTGTACCTTTGAAAGCTAAATTGAAGCTTTATTGTACAGACCCCGATCATGAGGATTTTGATACCGTTATTCAAGATGTTTATTTGGGCCCTATTCCTTATATGACTCCGAAGGGAACTTTCGTGATTAATGGTGCTGAACGCGTTGTCGTTTCTCAGTTGCATCGTTCTCCGGGTGTATTCTTTGGACAAAGTGTGCATGCTAACGGTACAAAATTATATTCTGCACGTATTATCCCATTCAAGGGGTCATGGATCGAATTCGCTACTGACATTAACAATGTAATGTATGCTTATATCGACCGTAAGAAAAAGTTGCCTGTTACAACGCTGTTGAGAGCTGTCGGCTTCGAAAATGATAAAGATATCCTCGAAATATTTAATTTGGCTGAAGAAGTTAAAGTCAATAAGGCCAACTTAAAGAAAGTTGTAGGAAGAAAGCTTGCTGCACGTGTCTTGAAGACATGGACAGAGGACTTTGTAGATGAAGACACTGGTGAAGTTGTTTCTATTGAACGCAACGAAGTCATCATTGACCGTGAAACTGTACTTGAAGCAGATCACGTAGATGAGATTATTGACTCAGGCGTTCAGAATATCCTTGTTCATAAGGAAGAAGCTAATTCATCTGACTATTCTATTATATTTAATACTCTTCAGAAAGACCCGAGTAACTCTGAAAAAGAGGCTGTGCTTTATATCTATCGTCAGTTACGTAATGCAGATCCTGCTGATGATGCCAGTGCTCGTGAGGTTATCAATAACCTGTTCTTCTCTGAAAAAAGATATGACCTTGGCGAAGTAGGCCGTTACAGAATCAACAAAAAGTTGGGACTGACTACGGATATGGATGTGAAGGTATTGACAAAACAAGATATTATCGAGATCATCAAATATCTGATTGAGTTGATTAACTCTAAGGCTGATGTTGATGATATCGACCATTTGAGTAATCGTCGTGTGCGTACGGTGGGAGAGCAGTTGTCCAATCAGTTTGCTATAGGTTTGGCTCGTATGTCTCGTACTATTCGTGAACGTATGAATGTGCGTGACAATGAAGTGTTCACTCCGATTGATTTGATTAATGCGAAGACGATTTCTTCCGTTATCAATTCATTCTTCGGTACGAATGCATTGTCACAGTTCATGGACCAGACCAATCCGTTGGCTGAAATTACTCACAAACGTCGTCTGTCTGCGTTAGGCCCTGGAGGTTTGTCGCGTGAACGTGCCGGTTTCGAGGTTCGTGACGTACACTATACTCACTATGGTCGTTTGTGTCCGATTGAAACCCCTGAAGGTCCTAATATCGGTTTGATTTCTTCTTTGTGTGTGTATGCTAAGATTAATGAACTCGGTTTCATTTCTACTCCTTATCGTAAGGTAGCTGATAGTAAGGTGGATATTTCTGATGAAGGAATTGAATACTTGACTGCAGAAGAAGAAGAAGATAAGATTATTGCTCAGGGCAATGCACCTTTGGATGATGAAGGTAAATTTGTTCGTGACAAGGTGAAGGCCCGTCGCGATGCCGATTATCCGGTTGTTACTCCTGATCAGGTAGAGTTGATGGATGTATCTCCTCAACAGATTGCTTCTATTGCGGCATCTTTGATTCCGTTCTTGGAACATGACGATGCTAACCGTGCGTTGATGGGGTCTAACATGATGCGCCAGGCAGTTCCTTTGTTGCGTACTGAGGCTCCTATTGTGGGTACAGGCATTGAAAAACAATTGGTTGAAGATTCTCGTACTCAGATTGCTGCTGAAGGTGACGGTGTAATCGAATATGTAGATGCAACTACTATCCGGATTCTGTATGACAGAACGGAAGATGAGGAATTCGTCAGCTTCGAACCTGCTTTGAAAGAATATAGGATTCCTAAATTCCGTAAGACCAACCAGAGCATGACTATTGACCTTCGTCCTATTTGTGATAAGGGTCAGCGTGTGAAGAAAGGTGATATTCTGACGGAAGGTTATTCAACACAAGGTGGTGAGTTGGCATTGGGTAAGAACCTGTTGGTGGCTTATATGCCTTGGAAGGGATATAACTATGAGGATGCTATCGTATTGAATGAACGCGTAGTACGTGAAGACTTGTTGACTTCTGTGCACGTGGATGAATATATATTGGAAGTGCGCGAAACAAAGCGCGGTATGGAAGAATTGACTTCTGATATTCCTAACGTGAGTGAAGAAGCGACTAAGGATTTGGATGAGAACGGTATTGTACGTGTGGGTGCTCGTATTGAACCGGGTGACATCCTGATTGGTAAGATTACTCCGAAAGGAGAATCAGATCCTTCTCCTGAAGAAAAACTGCTTCGCGCCATCTTTGGTGACAAGGCCGGTGATGTAAAGGATGCTTCACTGAAAGCTTCTCCTTCATTGCGTGGTGTCGTTATCGATAAAAAGTTGTTCTCGCGTGTAGTGAAAACCAGAAGTGAAAAGAACGCCGACAAAGCTATTTTGCCGAAACTGAATGATGAATTCGATGAAAAGGCAGCTAAGCTGAAAGATATCTTGATTGATAAATTGTTGGTGTTAACTAATGGTAAAGTATCTCAGGGTGTAAAAGATTACTTGGGAACCGAAGTTATCGCTAAGGGAGCTAAGTTTACAAAACGCGACCTTGAGTCATTGGATTATACAGTGATTCAGTTGAGTAAGTGGACGGCGGATGCTCACAAGAACGATATGATTCGTGACTTGGTAATGAATTACCTGAAGAAATATAAAGAACTGGATGCCGAGCTGAAACGTAAGAAGTTTGCTATCACAATAGGTGATGAGCTGCCTTCAGGTATTATTCAGATGGCTAAAGTTTATATTGCTAAGAAACGTAAGATTGGTGTGGGTGATAAGATGGCAGGTCGCCACGGTAATAAGGGTATTGTATCCCGTGTTGTCCGTCAGGAAGATATGCCGTTCTTGGCAGATGGTACTCCGGTAGATATCGTATTGAATCCGTTGGGTGTGCCTTCTCGTATGAACATCGGTCAGATTTTTGAAGCCGTATTAGGTCGTGCCGGAAAAGAATTAGGCGTGAAATTTGCTACTCCTATTTTCGATGGTGCATCTATGGATGACTTGAATGAATGGACGGATAAAGCCGGATTGCCTCGTTACTGTAAGACGTATCTTTGTGATGGTGGTACCGGTGAACGTTTTGACCAGCCGGCAACGGTAGGTGTGACTTACATGTTGAAATTGGGTCACATGGTTGAAGACAAGATGCATGCACGTTCTATCGGTCCGTACTCTCTTATTACTCAGCAACCGCTTGGTGGTAAGGCGCAGTTCGGTGGTCAGCGTTTCGGAGAAATGGAAGTTTGGGCGCTCGAAGCATTTGGCGCAGCACACATCCTGCAGGAAATCCTGACTATTAAGTCTGATGACGTTGTTGGACGTTCTAAGGCTTACGAGGCTATTGTAAAAGGTGAACCGATGCCTACTCCGGGTATCCCTGAATCTCTGAATGTATTGTTACATGAATTGAGAGGATTGGGACTGAGTATCAACCTTGAATAATAAAAATATAACTCTTTACAATATAAACAAGAAAGTATGGCTTTTAGAAAAGAAACGAAGATAAAGAGTAATTTCTCGAAAATCTCAATTGGTTTGGCTTCACCTGAAGAAATCCTTGAGAATTCGAGTGGTGAGGTGTTGAAGCCTGAAACTATCAACTACCGTACCTACAAACCTGAACGTGACGGTTTGTTCTGCGAACGCATCTTCGGTCCGGTAAAAGACTATGAATGTCATTGCGGTAAGTATAAACGTATTCGTTATAAAGGAATCGTTTGTGACCGTTGCGGTGTTGAAGTGACAGAAAAGAAAGTTCGTCGTGAACGTATGGGACATATCCAGTTGGTAGTGCCTGTGGCACATATCTGGTATTTCCGTTCATTGCCGAACAAAATCGGTTACTTGTTGGGATTGCCTACCAAGAAACTTGATTCTATTATTTACTATGAACGTTATGTCGTTATTCAGCCGGGTGCTGCCGCTGAAGAAGGCGTAAATGAATATGATTTGCTTTCAGAAGAGGAATATCTGGATTTGCTGGAAAAACTTCCGAGAGAAAATCAATATTTGGAAGATACAGATCCTAACAAGTTTATTGCTAAGATGGGAGCTGAAGCCATCTATGATTTGTTGGCTAAACTTGACTTGGATGCACTTTCTTATGAGTTGCGTCACAAGGCAAGCAACGACTCTTCACAACAGCGTAAGAATGAAGCATTGAAACGCCTGCAGGTTGTTGAATCGTTCCGCGCATCTCGCGGACGCAATAAACCTGAATGGATGATTGTACGTATTGTTCCGGTGATTCCTCCAGAACTTCGTCCGTTGGTGCCGTTGGATGGTGGTCGTTTTGCGACTTCTGACTTGAATGATTTGTATCGCCGTGTGATTATCCGTAACAATCGTTTGAAGAGACTGATTGAAATCAAAGCTCCTGAAGTAATCTTACGCAACGAAAAACGTATGTTGCAAGAAGCTGTCGATTCATTGTTCGATAATTCACGTAAGTCCAGTGCTGTAAAAACAGATGCAAACCGTCCGTTGAAATCACTGTCCGACAGTTTGAAAGGTAAGCAAGGACGTTTCCGTCAGAACCTGTTGGGTAAGCGTGTTGACTACTCAGCCCGTTCGGTAATTGTCGTTGGTCCTGAACTGAAAATGGGAGAATGCGGTATTCCTAAATTGATGGCTGCTGAACTTTACAAACCGTTTATTATCCGTAAATTGATAGAACGCGGTATTGTGAAGACGGTTAAGTCAGCCAAGAAGATAGTAGACCGTAAAGAGCCTGTTATTTGGGATATCTTGGAGCATGTAATGAAAGGTCATCCGGTATTGTTGAACCGTGCGCCGACATTGCACCGTTTGGGTATCCAGGCATTCCAGCCACACATGATTGAAGGTAAGGCTATCCAGTTGCATCCATTGGCATGTACTGCGTTCAATGCCGACTTTGACGGTGACCAGATGGCTGTTCACTTGCCTTTGAGCAATGAAGCTGTATTGGAAGCTCAGATGTTGATGCTTCAGGCACATAATATTTTGAACCCGGCTAATGGTGCGCCTATCACCGTACCCGCCCAGGATATGGTACTCGGTTTGTATTATATTACAAAACTGAGAAAAGGTGCTAAAGGTGAGGGACTGACGTTCTATGGACCGGAAGAAGCTTTGATTGCTTATAATGAAGGTAAGGTAGATATCCATGCAATTATCAACGTTGTCGTAAAAGACTTGGATAAGGATGGCAATATTGTAGATGTAATGATGAAGGAAACTTCTGTAGGCCGTGTGATTGTAAATGAAATCGTTCCGGCAGAAGTGGGTTATCTGAATACCATTATTTCTAAAAAGTCTTTGCGTGACATCATTAGTGATGTTATCAAGGCGGTGGGTGTTGCTCGTGCTTGTGAATTCTTGGATGGTATTAAGAACTTAGGTTACCATATGGCGTTCAAGGGTGGTCTGTCATTCAACTTGGGTGATATTATCATTCCGAAGGAAAAAGAAGAACTGGTAAAACGCGGTAACGAAGAAGTAGAACAAATCATGATGAACTATAATATGGGTTTCATCACTGATAATGAACGTTACAACCAGGTTATTGATACATGGACTCATGTCAACAGTGACTTGTCTGATATCCTTTATAAGACTATTAAGAACGATGACCAAGGTTTCAATTCAGTATTTATGATGCTTGATTCCGGTGCTCGTGGTTCTAAGGAACAGATTCGTCAGTTGTCAGGTATGCGTGGTTTGATGGCTAAACCGCAGAAAGCCGGTGCTGAAGGAGCTCAGATTATTGAAAACCCGATTCTTTCAAACTTTAAGGAAGGTTTGTCTGTGTTGGAGTACTTTATCTCTACCCACGGTGCTCGTAAAGGTTTGGCGGATACCGCGTTGAAGACTGCCGATGCCGGATACTTGACTCGTCGTCTGGTAGACGTGTCGCATGATGTGATTATTAATGAAGAAGACTGTGGAACACTTCGCGGTTTGGTTTGTACTGCTTTGAAGAATAACGATGAAGTTATTGCTACTCTGTACGAACGTATCCTCGGACGTGTTTCTGTACATGATATTATTCATCCTACAACCGGTAAGTTGATTGTTGCCGGAGGTGAAGAGATTACTGAAGATATTGCACAGGAAATTGAAGATTCTCCGATTGAAAGCGTAGAAATCCGTTCTGTATTGACTTGTGAATCGAAGAAAGGCGTATGTGCCAAGTGTTACGGACGTAACCTTGCTTCAAGCCGTATGGTTCAAAAGGGAGAAGCTGTCGGTGTCATCGCTGCACAGTCTATCGGTGAGCCGGGTACTCAGTTGACGTTGCGTACGTTCCATGCCGGTGGTATCGCCGGTAACATGGCTGCCAATGCAAGTATTGTTGCCAAAAACAATGCTCGTCTGGAATTTGAGGAACTTCGTACTGTTGATACTGTAGATGAAACTACCGGTGAAGCCGTGAAAGTGGTAGTAGGCCGTTTGGCTGAGGTGCGCTTTATTGATGTAAATACCGGTATCATTTTATCAACTCATAATGTTCCTTACGGTTCTAAATTGTATGCTGCTGACGGTGATGTGGTTGAGAAAGGTAAACTGATTGCTAAATGGGATCCGTTCAACGCTGTTATCATTACCGAAGCAACCGGTAAGATTGAGTTCGAAAGTATGGTTGAGAACGTAACTTATAAGGTGGAATCAGATGAAGCTACCGGTTTGCGTGAAATCATCATTATCGAATCTAAGGATAAGACAAAAGTACCTTCTGCTCATATTACGACAGAAGATGGTAACTTGATACGTACTTATAACTTCCCTGTGGGTGGACACGTTGTTATTGAAAACAATCAATCGGTGAAGGCCGGTGACATCCTTGTGAAGATTCCGCGTGCTGTCGGTAAGGCTGGTGATATCACCGGTGGTCTGCCTCGTGTAACAGAATTGTTTGAGGCACGTAACCCGTCCAACCCTGCTGTGGTTTCTGAAATCGATGGTGAAGTTACCATGGGTAAGATTAAACGTGGTAACCGTGAAATTATTGTAACATCCAAGACGGGTGAAGTGAAGAAGTACTTGGTTAATCTTTCTAAGCAGATTCTTGTTCAGGAGAACGACTATGTACGTGCCGGAACTCCGCTGTCTGACGGTGCGATTACTCCTGCCGACATCTTGGCCATTAAAGGCCCTACGGCTGTGCAGGAATATATCGTAAACGAGGTACAGGATGTTTATCGTCTGCAAGGTGTGAAGATTAATGATAAGCACTTTGAGATTATCGTTCGTCAAATGATGCGTAAAGTTGAAATTGATGAACCGGGCGATACCCGCTTCTTGGAACAGCAAGTGGTGGATAAGCAAGATTTCATGGAAGAAAATGACCGCATCTGGGGTAAGAAAGTTGTCGTTGACGCAGGTGATTCTCAGAACTTACAACCGGGTCAGATTGTAACTGCCCGTAAGTTGCGTGATGAGAACAGTATGTTGAAGCGTCGTGACTTGAAACCCGTTGAAGTGCGTGACGCTATCCCTGCAACATCTACTCAGATTCTGCAAGGTATTACTCGCGCTGCTTTGGGAACTTCAAGCTTCATGTCGGCTGCATCATTCCAGGAAACAACCAAGGTTCTGAACGAAGCTGCCATCAATGGTAAAGTAGATAAACTGGAAGGTATGAAGGAAAATGTGATTTGTGGTCACTTGATTCCTGCCGGTACCGGACAGCGTGAATTTGAAAAGATTGTTGTTGGTTCAAAAGAAGAATACGACCGCATCTTGGCAAATCGCAAAAATGTACTTGACTATAGTGAAGTAGAATAATACAATTCATCAAGACTCTAAATAGAAGGTCGGTTTTCCTAAGGGGAGACCGACCTTTTTTATTTAATAAACCGGTATATTCTCTTTCTCTGGCTCTATCACTTTTCCCCGCCATTACATAGCACAGATTTCTTAGCTAATAAGGTCGACTTAACCTGACACAATGACATATATATGTATAGGCTTATGCATACGTATGTGTAGGCTTACGCCACCGTATGTATGAACCGATGCGTGCCTACGTGTGAATTGGCAACCGATCTTCCAAATTATTCGTAAATCATATTTGATGATAAAAAGATTTCAGCCATTTTTAAACAGACTCTCATTGTTTTTCTAAAAGTTTGATAATAATAGTCCCTTTTTCAGAATAATATATCTATATTTGTAGTCAGTCAAAGCGACAAAGAGAGTTCGTGTTTGATATGTTAATGTTAATAGAGCGTTTTTGATATTACTTTGTGTTAGAAAATCCCCAATTTTCGAAGCGGAACAAAGTGGATACAACAGAACGCTCACGTCGTGTGTTTATACTTCCTTCTAAAAGGAAATATGCATAACGGCGTGGGACTGTTGTTTTTATTTGTTCCGTGGGTATGGGGATACCTCTAACGCAGATAAGACATTAAAACAGTTCCCACGCTTTTATATATTTATGCCATCCTTAGGGAGCAGGGAGGGAGATACATTAGGCCGCTATGAAAACAATAGAAGAACTGGAAGAACTCAACCGCCAATTACAAGTCGAATTGAGGGAAGCTAGGGCTGCACAGGCTCAAGCCGAAGCCGCTAATCAAAACAAATCGGTGTTTCTTGCCAATATGAGCCATGAGATACGAACGCCGCTTAATGTTATTATGGGGTTCTCGAACTTGATTGTTACTGCTGCTACCGAGGAAGAAAAGCGAATGTATGCGGACGTTCTGGAAAATAATTGTTCATTGTTGCTTCAGCTTATTAATGATATTTTGGACCTGTCGAAAATAGAATCGGGAACATTGACTTTTGCAGAGGAAGAAGTGGAACTGAATATGTTACTGGAAGAACTGGCAAGCGCGATGCGTACACGGATTATCACAGAGGAGGTTGTCTTGAATTGTGTTACACTTTCTGCTCCTTGCTTTATTGTGACGGAGAAAAAACGGCTTTCTCAAGTGCTTATTAATCTATTGACAAATGCTATTAAGTTTACGACCAAAGGCAGCATTCATTTAGGCTATGAAATTCATGGGAAAATGCTTTATTTTTATGTGTCTGATACCGGATGCGGTCTTCCTGAATCTCAAAAGCAAAAAGTGTTTGAACGATTTGTCAGACTTGATTCCGCTAAACCGGGTACGGGGCTGGGACTTGCAATTTGTCGCACTATTGTGGAAAAAATGGGAGGATGTATTGGTGTAGAATCAGAGGAGGGAAAAGGAGCTTGTTTCTGGTTTACTATTCCTTATGCTCTCTCTTCTATAGAAAAAAATGATATTTAGTGTGTCTATTGTTGCTTGATTGATTCCTTTTCCTTACTTTTGCTCGTCTGCTACTAAGAAGCAGATAATATTTACCTTTTAATATAGAAGAAAATAATCATGGAAAACGAAAAAAACAACAATCAGCTCCAAATAGAGTTGAAAGAAGAAGTAGCACAAGGCACTTATGCCAATCTTGCCATAATTACACATTCCAGCTCTGAATTTATAGTAGATTTCGTGCGTGTAATGCCCGGATTGCCGAAAGCAGGGGTGCAATCTCGTATTGTATTGACTCCTGAGCATGCTAAGCGCCTGATGTATGCTTTGCAAGAAAATGTGGCAAAATATGAACGTAATTTCGGACCGGTCCGTATGCCTGAAGAGATGAATGGTGCCAACGGTGGTCCTGACGGCAAGACTTTTATTCCGCCTATGAGCGGCTTTAAGGGAGAAGCATAAGCTATACTTTGTCGTATAAATGGCATATTAGTCTGTCTTTCAAAAGATTTTTTTGAGAGACAGACTATTTTTATTGCTTAAAAGTATTGTTTATTAAAATGTTATTCGTAACTTTGCAGCCCAAAATGTATAGTTTTGGATTGAATTAGTAAATTAATAAACAATATATAACAATTAAAAATCAAACAAAATGCCTACTATTCAACAGTTAGTAAGAAAAGGAAGAGAGGTTTTGGTTGAGAAAAGTAAGTCTCCGGCACTGGATTCATGTCCTCAAAGACGTGGTGTTTGTGTTCGTGTGTATACTACTACTCCGAAGAAACCGAATTCAGCAATGCGTAAAGTTGCTCGTGTACGTCTGACAAACTCTAAGGAAGTGAACTCTTACATTCCGGGAGAAGGACACAACTTGCAAGAACACTCAATCGTATTGGTTCGCGGTGGTCGTGTGAAAGACCTTCCGGGTGTACGTTATCACATCGTTCGTGGTACTTTGGATACAGCAGGTGTGGCTGGTCGTACACAAAGACGTTCTAAATACGGTGCTAAGCGCCCGAAAGCTGGACAAGCAGCTCCTGCAAAAGGAAAAGGTAAAAAGTAATTTGAAGCCTAGCTGAAATTCCGAAAAGAAAAAAGTATTTTAATTTAAGTTTTTGGTTTGTTGGAATAAGCTATAAAGGTTGAGTAAATGCTTCGGTGGAAGCGTTGAAGTAAACAAGAGTCGCAGCCCCAAACAAAAAACATTATTTTTTAAAGAAAAATGAGAAAAGCAAAACCAAAAAAACGTGTGATCCTTCCGGATCCGGTATTTAATGACCAGAAGGTTTCTAAATTCGTTAACCATCTGATGTATGATGGAAAGAAGAATACCTCTTATGAAATCTTCTATGCTGCATTGGAAACAGTAAAAACAAAACTTCCTAACGAAGAAAAATCAGCTTTGGAAATCTGGAAGAAGGCTTTGGATAACGTAACTCCTCAGCTGGAAGTTAAGTCTCGCCGTGTAGGTGGTGCTACATTCCAAGTTCCTACTGAAATCCGTCCTGATCGCAAGGAATCAATCTCAATGAAAAACTTGATCCTTTTCGCTCGTAAACGTGGTGGTAAATCAATGGCAGATAAATTGGCTGCTGAAATCATCGACGCATTCAACGAACAGGGTGGTGCCTTCAAGCGTAAAGAAGATATGCACCGTATGGCAGAAGCTAACCGTGCATTCGCTCACTTCAGATTCTAATCAAGTAATAATTAAATAAGTAAAGGACGAAAATGGCTAAAAATGATTTGCATTTGACCCGCAATATCGGTATCATGGCTCACATCGATGCCGGTAAGACAACCACTTCGGAACGTATTTTGTTCTACACCGGTCTGACTCACAAAATTGGTGAAGTTCATGATGGTGCAGCTACAATGGACTGGATGGCTCAGGAGCAGGAACGTGGTATTACTATTACCTCTGCAGCAACAACAACTCGTTGGAAATATGCAGGCAATACTTATAAGATTAACTTGATTGATACTCCGGGACACGTTGACTTTACTGCTGAAGTAGAGCGCTCATTACGTGTGTTGGATGGAGCTGTTGCTGCTTACTGTGCTGTTGGTGGTGTAGAACCTCAGTCAGAAACAGTATGGCGTCAGGCTGATAAATACAATGTACCTCGTATCGGTTATGTTAACAAAATGGACCGTTCGGGTGCTGACTTCTTTGAAGTTGTTCGTCAGATGAAAACTGTGCTCGGTGCAAATCCTTGTCCTGTTGTAATTCCTATCGGTGCAGAAGAAAGTTTCAAGGGTGTTGTTGATTTGATCAAGATGAAAGCTATCTTGTGGCATGACGAGACTATGGGTGCAGACTACAGTGTGGAAGATATCCCTGCAAACTTGGTTGACGAAGCTAATGAATGGAGAGAAAAATTACTTGAAAAAGTTGCTGATTTCGATGATGCTTTGATGGAGAAGTTCTTTGACGATCCTTCTACTATCACTGAAGAAGAAATTTTGCGTGCTCTGCGTGCAGGAACCTTGAAGATGGAAATCGTTCCGATGTTCTGTGGTTCTTCATTCAAGAACAAGGGAGTTCAGACATTGCTTGATTATGTTTGTGCATTCTTGCCTTCTCCGCTGGATACTCCTGCTATCGTGGGTACTAACCCTAATACAGGTGCAGAGGAAGACCGCAAGCCTAGTGAAGATGAAAAAACTTCAGCTTTGGCGTTTAAGATTGCAACCGACCCCTATGTAGGTCGTTTGACTTTCTTCCGTGTTTACTCTGGTAAAGTAGAGGCTGGTTCTTATATTTATAACACTCGTTCTGGCAAGAAAGAACGTGTCTCACGTTTGTTCCAGATGCACTCAAATAAGCAGAACCCTGTTGAAGTAATCTGTGCAGGTGATATTGGTGCAGGTGTTGGTTTCAAGGATATCCGTACAGGTGATACTTTGTGTGATGAAGAAGCACCGATTGTATTGGAATCTATGGAATTCCCTGATCCGGTTATCGGTATTGCAGTTGAACCTAAAACTCAGAAAGACTTGGATAAACTGTCTAACGGTTTGGCTAAGTTGGCTGAAGAAGACCCGACATTTACAGTTAAGACTGATGAACAGTCAGGTCAGACTATTATTTCTGGTATGGGTGAGCTTCACTTGGATATCATCATTGATCGTCTGAAACGTGAGTTCAAGGTAGAATGTAACCAAGGTAAACCTCAGGTTAACTATAAGGAAGCTATTACAAAGACTGTTGAGTTACGTGAAGTTTACAAGAAACAATCTGGTGGTCGTGGTAAATTTGCTGATATCATCGTAGCAATCGGCCCGGTTGATGACGACTTTACTCAAGGTGGCTTGCAGTTTGTTGATGAAGTGAAGGGTGGTAACATTCCTAAGGAATTCATACCGTCGGTTCAGAAAGGTTTCCAAACAGCAATGAAAAATGGTGTGTTGGCAGGTTATCCGCTTGATTCACTGAAAGTAGTTTTGAAGGATGGTTCATTCCACCCGGTTGACTCTGACCAGTTGTCATTTGAAATCTGTGCTATTCAGGCGTACAAGAACGCTTGTGCTAAAGCAGGCCCTGTATTGACAGAACCTATCATGAAATTGGAAGTTGTAACTCCCGAAGAAAACATGGGTGATGTTATCGGTGACTTGAACAAACGTCGCGGTCAGGTAGAAGGTATGGAATCAAGCCGTTCTGGTGCTCGTATTGTTAAAGCAAAAGTGCCTTTGGCTGAAATGTTCGGTTATGTAACAGCTTTGCGTACCATTACCTCAGGTCGTGCAACTTCATCTATGACTTATGACCATCATGCTCAGGTGTCTAGCTCAATTGCTAAGACAGTTCTTGAAGAAGTGAAGGGTCGTGTAGACTTAGTATAATAAAGAATAATTTGGGGCGACGGGTTAGCGAATGACTCTTAATCCGGCCCCACTTTATATGTTTTTAATCATTTTATAAATAACAATCTAATGAGTCAAAAAATTAGAATTAAACTGAAATCATACGATCACAACTTGGTAGATAAATCTGCTGAAAAGATCGTGAAAACAGTGAAGGCTACAGGCGCTATTGTTAGCGGTCCTATTCCATTGCCTACTCACAAACGTATTTTCACTGTAAACCGTTCGACTTTCGTTAACAAGAAGTCACGTGAACAGTTTGAACTTTCTTCTTATAAGAGATTAATCGATATCTATAGCTCAACAGCTAAGACAGTAGATGCTCTGATGAAGTTGGAGTTACCGAGTGGTGTAGAAGTAGAAATTAAAGTTTAATCCATTAAAAATTAACTGAAATGCCAGGATTATTAGGAAAGAAAATCGGAATGACATCC
>NZ_CAOOSE010000044.1:0-19507 GCF_948499155.1 uncultured Phocaeicola sp.
AACACTTTTTTATTAATTTTTGAAGCACTTTTAGCTAACTACCTGATTTATAAACATGTTGTAGAACATAAAAACAAGAACATAAACTATAGGAAAACAAAGTATATACATTATTATATAGATACCACACAAATGGTTCTTCAGAAATCGTTTGCCGCAAGCAAAAGGAAGGGTTAATCTACTCCCGGCTATAACCAAGCTCTCTTAAACGGCAGATTAAGAGAACTTGTCAGCAATATTTATACGTCCTGCTACAGTGGGACGTATATCCTGCTGCAATGGGACAGAATAATCGACCGAATAAAACGACTTAATCCAAAAGAAGAAAGCACTTAGCTATTCATACTCTATTTTTTCTATCTTAGAAGTCAACTGTTCTATGACTTTAATTAATTGTTCTTCCCATGGAATAACATTAAAGTCCTCCCAAAAATCAGAGTCATATTTGAAATGCGTATCGGCAAAAACCGTCCGTGTGGAAATCCGCTCGTTTCGCTGAAACCGAGTCACCCCCACTGTATCTATTTTACAAGTCACCATCTCGAACCAAGTATGAAGGGACGAACTGCCCAACCACCGACGTTTTTGTTTGACCTTAAAATGAAGGTCACCACGAATATGATTGATATAATAAACGCCATTCCACGGCTTATAAGATATGGTATAAATCAATTCTTGCAAAACAACCTTCATCCTCCGCGCCTGACGCTGCACCACCATAGCTGTCGCTTGCTTCATATAATGAGGATGAATCCTTATTTGCGCCTGCAATAAAGCACCATTGTCCGAATCTATATACAGCTCACCGCAATACAAAGGTTCTTTGACTTCTTTTTTTTGCTCAAACGAGATTACATTCACCAAACGATCACCGACAATCGTCACATCAGCAGATGTATAAGCATATACATCTTTATGCGCATCAGCCAAAAGAAAATCAGGCAAATGATTAATGATATCCAATTGCAGACAAGCATCAATCCCTCCACTCATTTTGGCTATCAAAGTATCTTGTTCAACCCCATTCGTGATACGACTCATTTTCAGTAATTTCACTTGTTCTCTCGCATACAGAGACTGTACAGGAGCTTTGTATATCTTAAAAACAGCTTCTGTCAGGCTGCGAAACTTTTGCTTGTACAGAATACCCTCCCGATAAAAAGTAGTAAGATATACCGGTTTCTGAGAATAATTTATCATACGTTTCTCCAGCATCTCCCGCATAAGCCGAACAGGATTTACCACACGAATTACCACTTCCTGTAAAGGAATTATTCTTGGCTCCAGTGTCAATGTAAAATGCTGCCCGACAGTCAACAATGGAATGTCAATCTTCTGAGCCACATAGCCGACATGAGAAAAAACAATACTCTTCCGCGCCAAAGAGTCGGCCAAGCACAAACGAAATTCACCTTCCCGATTGGTAACACTGCCTATGGAAGTCCCCTCTATCCCTACCGTAGCATAGGCAATAGGCGTCCCATTTTTTTTATCGAGCAATGTTCCTTCAAAAACAAAATGAGTAAGAGTATCAGCGACCTGTTCCGTCGGATGCTCCCTCCCCACCGGAGCATTGATTAAGATATGATTGCCAACCACACGAAGTTCCAAGTCGTGTGTTCCGACTATTTCTGTAATAGCCTGACGAAGAGTGCGCGAGCCTTTCCCGATTTTCACAAGACGTTCATTATCCACCACCTTACTGTCATAAATAAACAGAAAGTCAGTGCGTTCGGACACCATCCCAAGCAAAACGTATACCGTACCTTTACTCTTCGGCAAGTACACAACACGATTCAACACCTCTTCTTGCGCCTTCACCGTTGTTGCCATACAGCTCAACCAACAGAAAAGAAGAATACATAACCCATATGGAAAGATATGTTTCGCCATCCTGTTATTCCGATAAAATAAATGTATTTCCTTCGCGAGTACACTTTAGATTCATAGCCATACCAATCAGTTCAGCCATGGCATCCGGTGACTCCCCGGAAAAGGCAACAGTCAGCTTTCTACGTTCAAGAGACGGAATTGTCTTTAATTGTACCTCCGGCGAATGCAGATTGATAACTCGAAGAATATTTGCCAGTGTCTCATCTTTAAAACGAATATGTTTCAGATAATGGGCAAACTGCGCATCATCCCTGTTCATACTCAAATGAAACCCTTCTTTTCTGAGCGTAACCGTTTCGCCCGCCTGAACATACACCTCCTGACTATTCTTTTTAAACGTTACCTTCACCCTCCCTCTTTGCACCGACAATTCAAAAGTCCTCAACTCATCACTTTTTACATTAAAAGCAGTTCCCAGCACTTCAATACGTACCAGCCCCGTCTCAATCAGGAAAGGACGGCTACGGTTCCCCACCACATCAAAAAGTGCATTCCCCTGCAATATCACTTCACGTTTTTCCGGTAAGAAATGTTCCGGATATTGCAACGAAGTCTCCCCTCCCAAATAGACAATAGAGCCATCCTCCAGGGTAGTCACCAGCGTAGAAGCCTCCTTATTTTGTTGCACCATCAAAGAGTATTGGACAGGAGATTCCACTTCAGAAAAATAATGTATTCCGGCATAGGCCAACACCACCAGCAAAACAGCCGCCACCGCCCCCCATTCCCACAAAGGAGACATCCGAAGTCCCCCAGCTTCTTTTGCAGGCACCAACCGGTCTTCTTCCAAACGCTGATAAAGCCTGTTCCATGCCCCATCTGTTTTAGTTCTATTTCTTTCTGTACGATTCATATTCATCCGATATATTTTTCAACTTCTTTTCGCAATGCTTTTAGAGCTTTAGTCATTTCCGCTTCCACCGTTTTAACAGAAACAGTAAGTAAAGATGCTATTTCGGCATACTTCTTTCCTTCCATGCGATGCATTTTAAAGATACAGCGTCTGCGTTCGGGTAGTTTTTCCAACGCCCTATTAATCAACTCTTCCAGTTCTTTATATTCCATCTGCACCTCAGGGTCGGAAGAAATATCCGATTCTCCCGACGCCTGCATAGCTTCACGATACCTGTTCCTCACCTCCTGATGCTCACAATATTGAAGAGCCTCATTGTGAACCGCACCATACAGATAACTTTTAACAGAGCAAAAGATCTGCAAGTTTTCTCTCTCCCGCCAAAAGACATAAAACAACTCTTCTACTATCTCTTCCGCCACTTCCATCTGCCCGATAATACCGGCGGCATACCAGCAAAGAGGGGAATAATAGCGGCGAAAGACTTCTTCGAACGCTTTTATATCGCCTTCCTTTATCTTAGACAGGATGAACAGTTCATTCAGCATACCGCAACTTATGAGTAAAGATTATCGTGATTGTTTCTTCAGTTTATGCACCGCATGTTCCAACGATTCAGTCGGTTCAATAATATTGTAAGCTCCCCAGAAGTCCTCGTTCCAATATTCATAAACCTTATCATAAAACGGTTCTTTCTGACCAAACGAAAGTTTATTGGGGATAGGAGCCACCTTATTCTCTTCACGGTCGGTAACTACCATTTCAGAAAGCACCGTATAGCCTGTAGAGAACAGTTTACGTTTCCAGTCACATTTAAACCGAATACTATTACGAATATAATTCAAGTAGGTTTTCCCATTTTGCTCTTTATAGGTGACCAGATAAGAAACTTCCTGAGGCTTAAAGCGCAATCCATAAGGCTTCTTCTCTAATATAGCCTGAACAGCCTTCGCCTTATTATCCATACTGAGACTGAATTCGGCATGGGTAAATGACAACTTCTCATAATCCACATACAGCTTGCCATAATACAAAGCATAAGGCAATACCACTTTGGGACGAAAACTTATCACATATTGCAAGCGGTTATCTAATTGAACAGGCTCCTCCATATTAAACTGATAGAAGTCCAAACTCTCCATATCCAATAATGCGTCCTGATTCTTCACAACATCCACATAGACAGACAATGTGGGACCACCCGCCAACTTTACCGCCAACGTATCGCTCCGCTTTTGACTGAGCAAACGCCTCCCTCTTAAAACCTGCACCCCGTCACGAGTCGTCTCCCTGCTTTCATAAGAAGTTTTATAAGTATGAATCACAGCCTCGGAAATATTGATATAACGACGCCCTTTCTGAACAGTCTCCCGATAGAACCCTGTCAGCATATTACTCCTACCGCTATAATTGAGAGGTATTTTACGAATAGCTTCCTCTACAATATATCGGGGATTATTAGCATACACAATCACTTCTCCCAATATATTGGTATAAGGACTCAATAGAATTTTCAAACCGTCAAGATTTCCCGGCTTAAGATTCACACGCACATTCCGATAGCCGATATGCGAAATTTCCAAATACGGAATATGCTCCGCACTATCCAACTTCAAAGTAAAGGCGCCATCAGAATTAGTTACTGTTCCGATATTACTGCCGGGCACTGATACATTGACATACTCCAAGTCTTTCCTGCTCTGTTTATCTTTTACGACACCACTAACAGTGATATATCCTGCAGAGCCCCCTTCTTGTCCCCACATTGGGATAACAACCAACCCCAGGAGCACCGCCAGTATCAGTTCCACCAAATGTTTATTCTGCTTTTTCATCTTCATAAGGTATTAAAAGGTAAATACTAATCTTGCTTTCTATCTTTAAGATGGCTCAGCACGCAAATACCCTATGAAGATAAGAATATTTTTTTATTATTCTTCTGTTATCTCCTTTTCTTTTGCAACCGATTTCTTCTTTTTCATCCTTCCGTTTTTCCGCAATGCCTCCGCTATAATCCATTGAAGCTGACCGTTAGTGGAACGGAACTCATCTGCCGCCCACTTTTCGATCGCCTCCATTGTTTCGGCATCTACACGAAGCACAAAACTTTTTATAGTTTCCTTTTTTGCCATTCCGTTCTTCCAAAAGCTTAATGATTCAATGTTCCCGAATTGATAACAGGCTGTGCAGGCTCGTCAGCACACAATACAACTAATAAATTGCTGACCATTGCCGCCTTCTTCTCTTCGTCCAGCTCCACGATTTCTTCTTCCGAGAGCTTGTCCAATGCCATCTTGACCATTGACACCGCCCCTTCCACAATCTTTTCACGAGCAGTAATAATAGCACTTGCCTGCTGTCGGCGAAGCATCACTGCTGCAATTTCGGGTGCATAAGCCAAATAATTGATGCGCGCCTCAACCACTTCCATACCCGCCATTGCCAAACGCTCGTTCAATTGATGTTCTAACTGATTGTTTATTTCTTCCCCTCCGCCACGCAAAGTCAATTCATTTTTATCATGTTCATTATCGTCATAAGCATATTCTCCCGCCACTTGGCGCAATGCCGCATCACTCTGCACACGCACAAAAGCTTCGAAAGCATTCATCCGTCCGGCCACCGTTACAGACACCTGGCCATTCCCCTTTTCAGCCATTGTTTGTGCATCAATCTCAAACATAGCTTTATACGTATCCTTCAGTTTCCACACCAATACAAGACCGATAAGAATAGGATTACCTATCTTATCATTTACCTTAATCGGTTCAACATCCAAATTACGCGCACGTAACGAAAGTTTCTTCTTATTCATAAAAGGATTCACCCAATAAAATCCTGTTTTCTTGAAAGTTCCTTCATACTTTCCAAAGAAAACCATAACACGAGCTTCATTAGGCTCTTGAGAAAAATATCCCGGCAGCATCAATACAAATGCCAGAATAAGCACAAGCAATACCGGGACAGCCAACCAAACAATTTCTTCCAGCAGATAGAAACTTAGGAAAGCCAGTGCCGGCAACATCACCAAATTAAACAAGATAGCAACAAATCCATTGATTACCATGCCATTGTAAGTCTTTTCTTTTGATTCCATAGTACATTAATTTGATATTATTTTGATATCACAAAGCAAGCAATAAAACACCGAAAAAGCAAATGAAATAACATGTTAAACAACAGCAAATGTATATTTTAAGACAAAATGAGTAGCAAGACAAGCTGGTCTCTTCATATTGTAATCGGCAGAGAGCGTTTTTTAACCGCCTTTTTTATGTCTTTTTGCAGGATTTCCGCTATCTTTGCCATTCATCTTAAAATAGAGCATACATGCAGGTAGATACCCAAAACAAAGAGTTTCAAGACGCCTTGAATCTCATTCAATATACGCGCCAGTCCGTTTTTCTAACCGGAAAAGCGGGTACAGGCAAGTCTACCTTCTTAAAATATGTATGCGAAATAACCAAGAAGAAACATATTGTATTGGCTCCCACCGGCATAGCAGCTATCAATGCAGGCGGAAGCACCTTGCACAGTTTCTTTAAGCTTCCCTTTTATCCCTTATTGCCGGATGACCCCAATTTCAGTTTGAAAGGTGGAAAACTTCATAGCTTCCTAAAATATACTTCTGCCCACCGCAAATTAATAAAAGAAGTGGAACTGGTCATTATTGATGAGATATCCATGGTGAGAGCAGACATTATTGATTTCATCGATAAGATATTGCGCGTATATTCGCAGAATATGCGTGAACCCTTCGGTGGAAAGCAAATTCTTTTAGTGGGAGATGTATACCAACTTGAACCTGTTCTCAAAAATGACGAACGAGAAATCATCAACCGTTTCTATCCCACCCCTTACTTCTTTTCGGCACGCGTATTCAATGAAATAGAGTTGATTTCCATCGAGCTGATTAAAGTTTATCGCCAGACAGACAAAGTATTTGTAAATGTCTTAGACCATATTCGTACAAATACAGCCGGAGCTGCTGATTTACAACTGCTCAACACACGGTATAATGCCAAAATAGAAGAGAACGAAAGTGATATGTATATCACACTAGCCACACGACGGGATACCGTTGATTTTATCAACGAGAAGAAACTAGCCGAACTTCCCGGAGACTCAACCATATTCACCGGTGAGATAAAAGGAGAATTCCCGGAAAACAGCTTGCCCACCCAAATGGAATTGGAAGTAAAACCCGGCGCACAGATTATCTTTATAAAGAATGACTATGAGCGTCGTTGGGTAAACGGAACTATCGGAACCATCGCAGGCATAGACGAAGATGAAACTCTCTATGTCATCACAGAAGACGGAAAGGAAGTCGATGTTAAAAAAGACAGTTGGCGCAACATACGCTACCGCTATAACGACAAGGAGAAAAAGATAGAAGAAGAGGAATTAGGTGTATTTATCCAATATCCCATTCGTCTGGCATGGGCAATAACCATACACAAAAGCCAAGGTCTTACGTTCAGTCGTGTAGTTGTCGACTTTACCGGAGGAGTATTTGCCGGAGGACAGGCATACGTAGCCTTAAGCCGTTGCACCTCTTTGGACGGCATCCGATTGACAAAGCAAATCACCCGGGGCGATATATTCGTCCGTCCGGAAATCGTGAACTTCGCTCAAAGGTTCAACAACCGTCCAGCCATAGAAAAAGCATTGAAACAGGCACAAGCGGATGTGCAATATGTAGAAGCGGTCAAACAGTTCGACCAAGGAAACTTTGAAGGATTCCTAGAGCAATTCTTCCTTGCCATCCATTCCAGATATGATATAGAAAAGCCCGTCATCAAACGATTTATCCGCAAGAAGCTCGAGATTATCAATCGGCAGAAAAAGGAAAACCAACGGTTGCGGGAACAATTATATGTACAGCGCAAGAATCTGGAGAAATATGCCCGCGAATACTACTTCATGGGAAATGAATGTATCACGCAGGCACATGACTCGCGGGCGGCCATTGCCAATTATGATAAAGCCATCGAACTCAATCCGTCTTATACAGATGCATGGGTTCGAAAAGGAATCACTTTATACAATAATAAAGAATACTACGAAGCAGAAGTATGCCTGAATGAGGCCGTACGTCTCAGTCCCATGCTATTCAAAGCCATATACAACCGTGGGAAAAACCGAATGGCACTCAATAATATAGAAGGAGCTCTTGCCGATTTCGACCGTGCCGTATCCATCAAGCCCGAGCATGCCAAGGCGCACGAACTGTTTGGAGATGCACTGATGAGAACAGGAAAAGAAGAAGAAGCAGCTCTGCAATGGGCCATTGCAGAACGATTGCGCGAAAAAAATGCTAAAGATTAAAATACCATGCTGTTAAAACTGTACGAAAAGAATAATAATCCAAAGGATTTAGACCGAATTGTCGAAATCCTACAAGAGGGAGGTCTTATTATTTATCCCACCGACACCATGTACGCCATCGGTTGTCATGGGTTGAAAGAACGTGCCATTGAAAGTATCTGCAAGTTCAAAAACATTGACCCTCGAAAGAACAACCTATCCATTATCTGCTACGACCTGAGTAATATTAGCGAATATGCCAAGGTAGACAATACAACTTTCAAATTAATGAAACGAAATCTTCCCGGTCCGTTTACCTTTATATTAAATACCGGCAATCGTTTGCCCAAAATATTCAGGAACCGCAAGGAGGTAGGTATTCGTATCCCGGACAATCACATCATCCGTGAAATCTGCCGGTTACTCGATGCCCCCATACTGACCACCACCTTGCCTCTGGAAGAGGGAGAAGAGGTGGAGTACATCACCACCCCCGAATTGATAGAAGAAAAGTTCGGCAATCAGGTGGACCTTGTCATAGACGGCGGCATTGGAGGCATAGAACCCTCTACTATCGTAGACTGCACCAACGAAGAAGCAGAAATTGTACGGCAAGGAAAAGGAATTTTGAACGAATAATCCATTTAATTGTTTAATATAAAAACTATCAAAGTAAAATTATCATGTTAATGTTATCATCATCAGAAACCAGCGTTCAAATAACCAACGCGCTTGAGAAACTTATTGACGCGGGAATCTCCCTGGGTGGACGAGTACTGGGTGCACTTGTTATATTTATAATAGGTAAGTTCCTGGTTAATTGGTTAAACCGCTTATTTGCCCGGATACTGGAAAGACGTAAGGTAGACCCCAGCATCCAGTCATTTTTAAAGAGCATGGTCAATATCCTGTTGCTCATCATGCTTATCTTGGCCGTCATCGGCAAGCTGGGCATTGAATTAACCGGATTCGCAGCCCTGTTAGCATCTGCCGGTGTCGCTATCGGTATGGCCCTGTCGGGCAATTTGCAAAACTTTGCAGGCGGCTTGATTATCCTGTTGTTCAGACCTTACAAAGTGGGAGACTATATTGACGCCTCAACCGGTGCGTCAGGTACGGTAAAAGAAATCCAGATTTTCCATACCATCCTCATTACCCCGGACAACAAAATGGTGTATGTGCCCAATGGTGCAATGAGCAGCGGTGTCATCACCAATTATAGCAACTTAGATACCCGCCGCATTGAATGGAACTTCGGAGTAGACTATGGAGAAGACTTTGAGAAAGTGGAAACAGTATTGCGCAATATCATTAAAGCAGACCAACGCATACAGACTGCTCCGGCCCCCTTCATTGAGTTGGGAGAACTGGCAGCCAGCAGCGTAAACATCAAAGTCAGAGTATGGGTGAAGAGCTCCGATTATTGGGATGTATTCTTCTACATGAACCAAACGGTATATGCTACCTTCAACAAAGAAGGAATCAATTTCCCCTTCCCGCAACTTACTGTACATCAAGCATAAATCATGCTTGTTTGTCTTTAGACAGAAAAAAAACGAAAGAACCAATCAGACTCCCGATGTGCTCTGATTGGTTCTTCTTTTATCAAACCTAAAGCTGCGCCAGCGCAACCATACGTCTTTTATTTCCTATCCGCTTTCAAACGATCCGCCATAGCCTTCGCCAATTCCTTGCATTGTGCATAAGTTTCCGCTTTCATGCTATGCTTCATTTCTATCGGATTTCCAACCGGTTCAAACTTCAGCTTATCATTGAATTCCGTAATCTTCTTTACGGCAGCACTCGCCCAAGTGAAAGAGCCGAACCATCCCATATAGCGTCCCTTTATCTCACGTGCAGACAATTTGTTCAGCAACGCTTCCATTTCAGGATACATCTGCGTATTATAAGTAGGACAGCCCACTATCAGACCTCTATACTTAAACACATCCGCTATAATATAAGAATGGTTGGTATGTGACACATTATGCATCACAATATTGCGGATACCCTGTTTACTTAATTCCTCCGCTATTGTTTCTGCCACCTCAGCAGTATTGCCATACATTGTACCATAGGCAATCACCACCCCTTCTTCCGCTTCATAACGGCTCAAGCGATCATAGATACGCACTACGCGGGGAATCTCTTCCGTCCACACCGGTCCGTGCGTTGCACAAATAGCGTTAATCTTCAAACCTTGCAGTTTCTGCAATGCTTTTTGAACCGGAGCTCCATACTTACCCACAATGTTAGAGTAATATCTCACCATCTCATCCCAATAAATATCCGTATTGATATTTGCGTCAATCACCCCTCCGTTCAAAGCGCCGAAGCAGCCGAAAGCATCTCCCGAGAACAGAATACCCTCGGTCTCATCATACGTGACCATTGTTTCAGGCCAATGCACCATCGGAATCAGAGAGAAACGTAACTTATGATGTCCCAATGCCAGGAAATCTCCTTCGCCTACCACATAACGTTCTCCTCCCACACCATAGAAACCTTCCACCATATCGAAAGTTTTCTTGTTGCCTACAATTACGATATTAGGATAATACTGTTTAATCAAGCTGATAGAACCGGAATGATCAGGTTCCATGTGGTTAATAATCAGATAATTGATAGGTCTGTCACCGATTATACTACGAATCTTCTTTAAATACACTTCAAAATAGCAAACATCAACAGTATCCACCAGCGCCACCATCTCATCATCAATCAGATAAGAGTTATAGGACACGCCATAAGGCAACGGCCACAAGTTTTCGAACAGAGGCTTATTACGGTCATTCACTCCTACATAATGTACTTTTCCTTTAATTTCCATACCTGTATTTTCTTCTTTATGGTTTATAGTATTTGCCTTGCCAGGCATTTCTTTCATTCATTCTTTTCTTCACCTTTTCCGTGAATTCATAGTTCTTCAACCCCCAATCGGGAGCTATCAGCAACTCTTTCGGCGATTGCGAAACAAAACGTTCCAACACCAAATCGGGACGGAGATGCTCTATATAATCAATCACCAAATCAATATATTCGTCGGCAGAATACAAATGAAAAAGTTCCGGTGTCTTTTCATATTCACTCGCCATCCGCGTCCCCCTTATCAATTGCAATTGGTGCAACTTCAGCGTGGTGAGCGGCAGGTGCGAAAGCTGTTCCGCCTGTTTTATCAAAGCCTCCCTTTCTTCTCCCGGCAATCCCAATATCACATGTCCTCCGACCGGCATCCCCCTGCGTGCTGTTCTCACAATAGCATCCTCAGCCTCTGCAAACGTATGTCCCCGGTTGATTCGTCTCAATGTCTCATCATCCGTACTTTCAATGCCATATTCTATCCATACGAAAGTCCGTTTATTCAGTTCTTCCAGATAGTCCAGCAAATCATCGGGCATACAGTCCGGTCGTGTTCCTATGACCAGCCCCACCACATCAGCCACAGCCAATGCCTCTTCATACTTGCGTTTCAACTCCTCCAGTTCACCGTAAGTATTAGTATAAGCCTGAAAATAAGCCAAATATTTCATTTCAGGGTATTTCCCGGAAAAGAACCGCTTTCCTTCCTCCAATTGCTGTCCCACCGACTTATCCGTATGGCAATAAGCAGGGTTAAACGTCTGGTTATTGCAATAAGTACAGCCCCCATAACCTACCGAACCATCCCGATTAGGACAAGTAAAGCCTGCATTAATGGAAATCTTCTGCACCTTGAACGGAAAGTGCAGACTTAGGAAGGTTGATAAATCATTGTATAGCATCTCTTTGTACATGAACTGATTTTAGCGCGACAAAGATACGCATTTTCAAACAAAAGTCTTAACTTTGTCCTCAGTTATCATTTAAAGAATTTATTTATTATGAAAAAATTAAGCATATTTATTATTCTGCTTATGTGCCTGTTGCCGGTCAATGCGCAACAAGTAACCATCAAAGACGTAGCAAATGCTACCTATCGTGCTGAAGGAATCAGAGGCATCAGACCGATGCTGGACGGTGAACACTACACCCAAATCAGCAGCGACGGCAAACGTCTTGTCAAATATTCGTTTAAAACAGGAAAAGAAGTCGCAACTATTTTTGATGTGAAAACAGCCCGCGACTGCACCATCAAGCATTTTGACGACTACATTATGTCGCCCAATGAAAGCCTGATTCTGATTCAAACAGATACCAAGCCCATCTACCGCCGTTCCTTTACCGCCAATTATTATATTTTCAATGTAAAGAACAATAAGATGGAACCGCTCTCTACAGGAGGACCGCAACAAGTTCCTTTATTCTCGCCGGACGGTACCCAGATTGCCTTTGTGCGCAACAACAACATCTATCTGGTCAAACTCCTGTTCAACAACAGCGAGTCACAAATTACCACCGACGGCAAATACAATGAAGTATTAAACGGTATCCCCGACTGGGTATATGAAGAAGAATTCGGCTTCAACCGTGCATTCGATTTCAGTGCAGACAGCAAAATGATTGCCTATATCCGTTTCGACGAAAGCAAAGTTCCCATGTACTCTTTCCCGCTCTATAAAGGCAAATCCCCATCATTAGACCAATATGCCACCTATCCGGGAGAATACGAATATAAATACCCCATGCCCGGTATCGACAACTCCAAAGTATCGGTACATACCTTCGATATCAAGAGTAAAGTAACCCGCAAAATGGATTTACCTTTAGACGAAGACGGTTACATCCCGCGCATCAAATTCACCAATGATGAAAACGCATTGGCTATTATGACACTCAACCGTCACCAGAACCGTTTTGACCTTTATTATGCCAATCCGCGCAGCACGCTCTGTAAGCTGATGGTTCGTGATGAAGCCCCGCAATACATCAAAGAAGACGCCTATTCAAATATCACTTTTTATCCCGACCATTTCGTTATCATGAGTGAAAAAGACGGATACAATCATCTGTATCTGTACACCAGCGGCGGCAACCTTGTCAAACAAATCACCAAAGGCAACTTTGAAGTAAAAGACTTTTTGGGTTGGGATCAGGCTAACAACACCTTCTATTTCACCAGCAACGAAGGTAGCCCTCTCCGCACAGCTGTCTATAAAATAGACGCAAAAGGGAGAAAGACCAAACTTTCTACTCAAGAAGGCAGCAATAGCGCCATCTTCAGTAAAAACATGAAATATTTTGTCAACACATACTCCAGTGCCAATATACCTCCTGTCATCACTCTGAACGATAACAACGGAAAAGTGCTGACCACTTTGGTTGACAATCAAAAGTTGAAACAACAAATGTCGGGCTTGAATATGCCGAGCAAAGAATTCTTCACCTTCAAGACCACAGACGGAGTAGAATTGAACGGTTGGATAATGAAACCCGCCCATTTCGATGCCGGCAAGAAATACCCTGTCATCCTGCACCAATACAGCGGTCCCGGCTCTCAGCAAGTTTTAGACCGTTGGGGAATAGGAGCCATGGGCAACGGAGGACTTTTCGAAGCTTATATGGCCGACAAAGGCTTTATCATGGTATGTGTAGACGGACGTGGAACCGGTGGCCGCGGTGCTGAATTTGAAAAGTGCACCTACCTCAACCTAGGAGTAAAAGAAGCCAAAGACCAGGTAGAAACCGCTAAATACCTCAGCACCCTGCCTTACATAGACGGAAACCGCATCGGCATCTGGGGATGGAGTTTCGGTGGCTACAACACATTGATGTCAATGAGCGAAGGCACCCCTATCTTCAAGGCAGGCGTTGCCATTGCCGCACCTACCGACTGGCGTTTCTACGACTCTGTTTATACAGAACGTTTCATGCGCACTCCGAAAGAAAACATGGAAGGCTACGAAGCCTCATCAGCTATCAACCGCGCCAACAAATTACATGGTGAATTGTTATTGATTCACGGTTCGGCCGATGACAATGTACATCTGCGTAATGCAGCCGAATATAGCGAAGCGTTGGTACAAGCCGACAAGCAATTTGACATGCAGGTTTACACAAACCGCAACCATGGCATTTTCGGCGGCAATACACGCCACCACTTACTCACACGTGTAAGTAACTTCTTTATTGAGAACTTGAAATAATACATATTCATCAGGCACGGGTTACCGTGCCTGAAAAAAAACAAATAACCATGAATCACGTCAAGAAACCGGACTGGCTGAAAATAAACATAGGTGCAAATGCACGATATGCCGAAACAAAACATATTGTAGATTCCCACAAACTACACACCATCTGCAGCAGTGGCCGTTGCCCCAATATGGGTGAATGTTGGGGAAAAGGGACAGCCACATTTATGATAGGCGGAAACATCTGCACCCGTTCATGCAAATTCTGTAACACCCAGACCGGCCGGCCCCTTCCCCTCGACCCCGAAGAGCCCACCCACGTGGCAGAATCCATCCGGTTAATGAAACTCTCACATGCCGTCATCACTTCGGTAGACCGTGACGATTTGGAAGATTTAGGTGCTTTCCACTGGGCAAAAACCATTCTCGAAATAAAAAGATTAAACCCCGAAACCACCTCCGAAGTGCTGATTCCCGACTTCCAGGGAAAGAGCGAACTGATACAGCAAGTCATCGACGCCAAGCCCGACATCATTTCGCACAATATGGAGACAGTTCGGCGCATAAGCCCGCTGGTGCGCAGTGCCGCCCATTATGACACCAGCCTGAAAGTCATCAAGCAGATAGCCGACAATGGTATCACGGCAAAATCCGGCATCATGGTGGGATTGGGCGAGACACAAGAAGAAGTAGAACAAGTCATGGACGACCTATTGGCTCACGGTTGTAAAATAATGACCATCGGCCAATACCTGCAACCCACCCACAAGCACTATCCGGTGGCAGAATATATCACCCCCGAACAATTCAAGATATACCGTGAAATCGGGTTAAAGAAAGGATTTAAAGAAGTAGAAAGCGCCCCTCTGGTACGTTCTTCCTATCATGCAGAAAAACATATTAAATTTAAAGGCTAATCCGCAAACCTATTTTATATCTCATTTGTTATAAAGATATAAAAGAGATAGAGAGAATGAAATCATTACTAGAGTATAAGAATTTAATCATGTCTACAGGATTAATTCCTACTATTGTATGCATGATTTTATGTATTTTTTTTTCAGATGCATACGTTTTATATGCCTGTAGTCTGGCCAGTTTGCTTTATGTGTTATACAGACAGGCCAAGCCCCCCATCTATCGACCCAACTTAGTGTTATTGCATACTACGTTGGCACTTGCCGTATGCTCGGTCATCAAACTTATCAGTGGGGATTCATTAATCCCCGACCGTACTGTACCCATTATACTGGAAATCATAATCCTTAGTTTTTCCTTGTTTTATCTTATCGAGCCGGTCGTTTACAACAAGATATTCTCATTTTTCAATTATAAAATATCCATTTTAAATTGTTGGGCCACCCAGATTATCGCCCTCTTCAGTGGCATCCATTTATTCATGCTGTGTGGCATTTACCTATTGTTCCGTCCCCTGCCCTATCCCGTGCTCTACACATTGACCCATATCCTGCCTCCCCTGGTGTATATCCTCTCCATTGCCGTCAACTACATTTTTGTAAAGACCGTCAGCACGACCTACAGAAAGATGCCGTTCCTTCGGATAGCCCCCATCTGCAACGGAAAGATTTATGTACTCCCACGCCACGCACACAGCGAAGAGCCCGGCAAACTGGATATTCCGATGGAAGACTATATTTACGCATGTAAAACGGATACAGACCAATACGCCAAGGAAATTGAAAAGAAATACAGCCGGTATATCGATGGAGACATCCAGCCCCGTTTCAGTCTTAAGCACATCACAAGCCCCGCCAAAGGCACTTCCAAAACAGTCTTACTATACATTCTTCCATTGGATGATGAAAGCCAGATTCATTTTGACGGAGGAAAGTTCGTCAGCCCCGAAGAGATAGAAGCCGACGAACACAACTACAGTTCCTTGCTAAAAGAAGAGATTGAACATCTGGATGTAGCAGCCCAAATGTGGAAAGAATTCAAGTAAATTCAAAATCACTCCCTCACAAAACCCGAAACAGTAACTTCCGCCAGTGCAGCCGGAATCTCTTGAGTATTATCCATGAAACTAATCCGCACAAACCGTCCTTTTACTTTTCCGGCATCCGACCATATCTCATGTCGGGAAACAGGCATCCGGTTCTCCTTCATATCCTCTATCACCCTCCATTCCTTCCGGTCGTCAGACACCTCCACCCGGAATCTATAAACAGCCGTTTGCGGAAAAACCAAAGTAATTTGTTGCAAATCCAATCCCTTCTCCGTATCAAGCAACCAATAAGGCGAAGCATCCCCTTTCGCAGCCTGCCACCAAGTGGTCACATTCCCGTCGGCAGCCAATGCAGCCGCATGTCCTTCAGCCTGACTGCCGGTAAACGTCGGATTATTGCGTCCGAAAGTCTGCAACGGACGTTCTTTATTTGCCGAAATATAACGGACATACGGACGCTCTTTCACCTGCGGAGTCACATTCGGAACATATTGAGGAGCCTCTTCAAAGAGCAGTTCCACACGTGCCGGAGCCAATCCCGGAGAAACAGCCTCGATAAGAGTCTTCCCGGCGTAATACGACCGGAAAGCGATAGCCGCTTTCCCATCCAGCATACGGATATCACTCCCCTGTTTAAAAGTAATAGATGTCCCCGTAGGAAACTCACCGGGGCCGTCCACCAATCTTAATGTCACCTCGGGAGAATTACTGATTTCTTTTCCTTGTGCATCCAGCACCGTCACCGTCAATTGCACATCATCCGTACCGTCGGCACTAATCCCCGTTGTCTTATCCGCTTCCAGCCTCAACTTAGCCGGAACACCGGCTTTTGCCCATTCGGGAGGCGCTATATGATTATATTCATTCCGATACCAATACCATGAACGCTTTGGAATACGGAAATAATCCACAATACCCATCTTGCCCAACTGACTTCCGGCAATACTTCCGTGGTCGAACCCGCACCACACAGCCTGTCCGCTCCTCCACTCATAGCCTTTCCAACCATCATTCTTCTCCAAGTCCCCCCATCCCGGAATATATTCCCCCGGTCTGTCGGCAGTCGTACTGCCATATTCAGAGACCACCCCCGGAATCCCCGGGTTCAGGAAATCAGGCTGAGTAGCTCCATCACCATTATATCCGCCGATATCACCCAGTTTGTCAATTCTTCCCGCTCCCAACGGGCGCTGCGCCCCACCTATTGCAGCAGGACGTGTCGGGTCAAGCTGATGCGACAAAGCCACCATCTTTTTCAATAACCCCCTCACTCCGTCCATTGCCTCCGGTGCAGAGAAAAACGCCTCATTACACATACTCCATGCCACGATAGAAGGATGATTGCGATGAATGCGAATCATCTCTCCCAACTGCTGTAACGCACTGGCATCAAACCCGGGCCTGTCTTTTTCATAAATGGGATATGCGCTCGAATTCCAATACCCGTCAGGGCCAAACCCGCCAATCCCCCAAAAAGGAGCTTCCGACCAAAACAACATCCCCATTTCATCACAAGCCTTAGAGAAAGCAGGCGCATGCGGATAATGTGACCCTCTGATAAAGTCGAAGCCTGCTTCCTTCATTTGTTGCACGTCCCGCCTCATGGCAGCCTCCGTCACCGCATCTCCCCACCCGGCCTGGTCTTGATGCACATTCGCCCCTTTAAAGAAAAGATGCTCTCCATTTAAAAAGAACCCTCTGTCCGCCGTCCATTCAAACCAACGAAAGCCGAACACAGTCTCTTTACAGTCAAGCAACTCATTTCCCTTATATAGCAAACTCACCAGCTTATAAAGATTCGGATGAGCGGGATGCCACAAGTCCGGCTCATTTACAACAGGTGTAACCTGCACGAACTGCTTGTCGGCATTTGCTCCGATATACCCGGTCGTAATGACAGAAGTCACCGCCTCCCCATTCAGTTTCCGAACCTCAGTCACCAATTTATATTCCGAAGAGAGACTTGAGCGGTTACACACTTCCGTAGTCACTTTAACGGTAGATGCTTTTCCCCGGTTCTTCCCCAGTTCGGGAGTGGTAACAAACGTACCATACCAATCAATATAAACCTTCGATTTCTGCACGAGCCTTACATTGCGATAAATTCCCCCACTAAAGACATGCTCCCCCGCACGCGGTGCCACATCAGGTTTCCATATATTATTAACACGCACTGCCATTTCGTTATAACCCGTCCTCACAGCTTTAGTCACATCGACAGAAAAACCGGTATATCCTCCGACATGGCTTCCCACCCTTTGTCCGTTCATATAGACTTCAGCTTCTTGAAAAACACCGTCGAACTCAATGAAAGTACATTTCTTCAAGTCATCTTCCGACAACCGGAAACTCTTGCGATACCATCCATACCCCACATAAAAATCTTTCGACATAAAATAAGGAATACTGAACGAATGCGGCACTCCCACCGTTTCCCAATCCGAATCATCATATCCATTTTTTTCGGCTCCCCGCACATCCCCACGCGCATATTTCCATTCGCGATTAAAGTTTATATTCTTTCTTGGAGATTCAGATAGCTGTGCTTTCATCACGCTGCAAAAGAGGCAGATACAAAAAGCAAATACTAATCGTGTATTTTTCATTTCTTGATATTTAATTTCCTAACTCATTTCATAGTAACAGCTATTTGACAGGTTTGCCCATAATTCCATCCTAATAGGATTTTTCCATCGCCCCTCATTCAATTTGCAGGAAGCGAAAAAAATCAAAGGCAATCTCCACAAGAGCCATCTATTTTTTAATTTTGTCATCCTATCATTTTTTATGGTTTCAACACCCTGAACTCGCACTGAGACGTGCCTAAGTTTCCTAAGCCATCCGTCCCTTCCATCACGCCCACAAAGCTTGTATTGATGTCCGAACAGAAGAACTCCACTTCGGCTTCTCCTTTCTCATCGGTGACAATGTCCGGTTTCCACAGCAAGACGTTCCGCGCATCCGGCATCGGGCTTTGCATGTCCAGCTCATCGGGTTGGTAGAACTCGCGCGTGCCGTAATAGCCTTTTACACGCCATAGGTTGTTCATGCGAAGAAGTTCTTCTTCGGTAAATTCCTCTCCCTGATAAATGACATGATCCATAGCAGTTACAATCCATCCATCATTCCATCCACCTTTTTTCCCCACAGGTTCATATTTTATAAGCGCGTACCTCTTTCCAATAACAGGAGGAATCTTTTTCTTGGGTGGAATACACGGACATCCTATTGGATGATGTGAATATCCTTTATAATCATTCAGATAAGTTGTTCCATCATATGAAGAACATCCGCAATCCCATGCAACCCCGATACTTATCTGCGCTAGGCTGTCCAACCTTCCCATCATCTTATCCCGAAACACTCTTCCTTTCTTACCGGTAACTGTTATCTCGGACAAAAGAATACTGCTATCCTGACTGATAATGGGATAAT
>NZ_CAOOSE010000045.1:0-17785 GCF_948499155.1 uncultured Phocaeicola sp.
ATAATAATCGGCTTGCAAAGGTACGGCTTTTCTTTGAACTGACAAACAAATTAAGTAATTTTTTGGTTGATTTTCAGGGGGAGAGCTCACATACGGCAGTAAAAAAGGGAAGATTAATTCATCTCCCCAACTTATCTTTTCTTAAAAATACTCTTTTAATGCCTCCATCCCGAATCGGATTCACAAACCGGGCAACCATATCCGGCAGACTGACGAAGCTTCAAAAGTTCCGTTGCAGATACCCGCACCACTTTTCCATCAGGACGACCATAGCACAATGTTCCTTCACGACGGGCTGTTTCTTCTATCAATCGCTGCTCGGCCAGTTCTAAACCATAACGCAATTTCTCGCTCAGTTCCTTATATTCTTCTTCAGTTGACATAACTTCTGATTTTATTAAAGAGTTCATGATTATAAATGTGTGGCTCTTCCCGCAAACGAAAAGCATCAGCCACAATGACACGCGGTGTAGAGCTATTGTCTGCCAGCATCCAATAGTCCACACATGACATATAAATATGGAAAAAGTTATCCAATCCCGCACGGTAACGACGGCGAATGATAGGTGCCGGCACATCATGCCCTCCATTGGCAACACGTTGCTTTACTCGTTCAATGGCCAACTCAGGCGAATTCAACCAGAAATAAATCAGGCTGACGCTATAGCCCTGGCTCTGCGCCTGATGAATGAGATTAATATAAGAACGGGTAGAGAGCGTTGTTTCAACAGAAAAACTGACTCCGGCAGAAAGCAATTCGCCAATGCGTTTAAGCATTAGCCGACCGGCTTCAATAGCTACACTTGAGGGATTAAAAGGAGAAAGGCCTTTTGCGATTTCGTCAGCATTGACGAACTCGCGACAGTCCAATATTTCGGGAAGCACTGTATAGGATGCCGTCGTTTTTCCGGCCCCGTTGCAACCTGCTATTATATAAAGCTTAGACATTAATCTCCTTTTCTATTTTATGTTATTGGTGACAAAGTTAACGATTATTTCTAATCTTTGTTCTTCCAAAGCCATAAAAGTGACGAAGAATAGCACATTTTTTGAAGATTTGTGCAAATTACAAGAAAAGGCGGGTTCTCACCCGCCTTATATTCTATATTTTCTGTTTATTATCTTACCAAATCCTTTGGATAAGCAGCCGGCATCTTCACCCGTTTCCAAGTTTCATAATACCATGAATTAATATCATTGCCATCCTTATCAGTTTTCACGAAGAACTTCAGCACCATTACATCACCACCTTTCATCTCGAACTCCAATATATTGTCCGTACCTACCAATTGAGGCAAATGCAGATTCTTCTCAACATGCTCTGTATATGCATTCTCTGCGGTCTGTTTATAGGTTCCCGCACCAATGATAATAGCTCCATGGTTAGGAATTACCGTCATATTTGTAAACTTTCCGTCGTCAGACAAGATTTTGAATGAATTACTCGGTTTCAATTCTCCAGGAGTATTCGGAACACCGGACACATAAAAACACATCTGCCAAATGCCTTTTAAATCAGCAGGGGCAATAGCGGATTTATTTTGTCCCATTACATGAGAGGTACCGATTAGCATAAATGCCACCAGCAGTAAAAATAAAGAATGTCGTTTCATAGTCGTATAATATTTAGTTAACAAATTGCGTAATGTGGATACACAAAATTAGAAATAATTTTCATATATCCACGTTTTTAAATGACTTTTTTACAGGTAAATACAAAAAAAATCCTGCTCTATGTTATAGGGCAGGATTCTTCATCATTATTTATATCTTTTAGAATTCAGCATTGCGCGGAGTACGCGGGAACGGAATCACGTCACGGATATTGGTCATACCTGTCACGAACAACAACAGACGTTCAAAACCAAGTCCAAAACCGGAGTGAGGACATGAACCGAACTTACGAGTATCCAAATACCACCACATATCTTTCATCGGAATGTTTAATTCCTCAATGCGGGTCATCAGTTTATTATAGTCCGCTTCACGTTCAGAACCGCCAATAATTTCACCAATCTTCGGGAACAACACATCCATAGCGCGGACTGTCTTTCCGTCTTCATTCTGCTTCATATAGAATGCTTTGATTTCTTTCGGATAGTCAGTCAGGATAACCGGGCGTTTAAAGTGTTCTTCTACCAGGAAGCGTTCGTGCTCTGATGCCAAGTCCACTCCCCAATAAACCGGGAATTCAAACTTATGGCCTTTCGCTACCGCTTCTTCCAATATCTTGATACCTTCTGTATAAGGCAAACGGACGAAAGTTTCGTTCAATACCCCTTGCAAACGTTCTATCAAGCCCTTGTCGAACATATCATTCAAGAACTTCACATCGTCATAGCAGTTATCCAGTGCCCACTGAACACAGTATTTAATGAAATCTTCAGCCAAATCCATATTGTCAATGATGTCATTGAAAGCCACTTCCGGTTCAATCATCCAAAACTCTGCCAAGTGACGCGGAGTATTCGAATTCTCGGCACGGAAAGTCGGGCCGAAAGTATAGATAGCGCCCAATGCTGTGGCAGCCAACTCACCTTCCAATTGACCGGAAACAGTCAAACTTGCCTGTTTGCCAAAGAAGTCATCATCATAAATAATAGAACCGTTCTCATCCTTCTTCAGGTCATAAAGGTTCTTGGTAGTAACCTGAAACATCTGACCGGCTCCTTCACAGTCTGATGCTGTAATAATAGGAGTATGAAAGTAGAAAAAGCCACGTTCATGGAAAAACTTATGGATAGCAATCGCCATATTGTGACGAATGCGGAACACTGCGCCGAAAGTATTGGTACGCGGACGCAAGTGAGCAATCTCACGAAGGAATTCCATCGTATGACCTTTTTTCTGCAACGGATAGGTGTTATCGCAAGCACCCAGCACCTCAATTTCACGTGCCTGAATCTCGGCTGCCTGACCCGAACCGATAGATTCGGTCAGTTCACCGTTCACGCTGATACATGCACCTGTAGTGATAAGCTTCAACATTTCTTCGTCGAAGTTTGACAAATCAACTACTATCTGCACATTATTTATTGTAGAACCGTCATTCAGGGCGATAAAATTTACCTGTTTGCTACCACGGCGGGTACGAACCCAACCTTTTACATTGACCGTTGCACCAAAATCACGGCGCTTCAACAAGTCAACTACCTTTGTTCTACTAATTTTTTCCATTGTTTTGTCTCTTAATTATTATTTTACTTGATTATTCGAATGAGCCCATGCGAAGCATATTCACTTCCTGTTCTGTCAGGTAACGCCAGTCACCGCGACGAAGCCCTTTCTTGGTCAGACCTGCAAAATACACACGGTCCAATTTCACAACCTTATAACCCAGTGATTCAAAAATACGGCGCACGATACGGTTCTTTCCGGAGTGGATTTCGATACCTACCTGTGACTTATCTGTATCCGAAGCATAGCTGATAGCATCTGCATGGATATCACCGTCATCCAAAGTAACGCCGGCCGCTATCTGGTCAAGATCTGCCTTAGCTACATTTTTATCACAATATACATGATAAATCTTCTTCTTCAGATATTTCGGATGAGTCAGTTTAGAAGCCAAATCACCGTCATTGGTCAACAACAGAACGCCGGTCGTGTTACGGTCCAGACGGCCTACAGGATAGATACGTTCCTTGCAGGCATCCTTCACGAAGTCCATTACCGTCTTACGTTCCTGAGGATCATCGGAAGTAGTCACACAATCTTTCGGCTTATTCAGCAATACATAAGCTTTGCGTTCAATACTAACCGGTTCGTCGTGAAACTTCACCTCGTCCGTACGCTTGATTTTAGTACCCAGTTCTGTCACTACCACACCGTTTACGCTTACCACTCCGGCTGTGATGAATTCATCAGCCTCACGACGAGAGCAAACACCGGCATTTGCCAGGAACTTATTCAAGCGAATCGGTTCGTTCGGATCAGTCAGAATATCCTTATATTCTATCTGTTTCTTCAAGCTATATTTAGCATTCGGATTATAATCACCGGTGCGCGGACGGTAAGGACGGTTGTATCCGCCGCCCTGATTGTAACCTCCGGTACGCGGACGATACGGACGGTCTCCGCCTTCACGGTTATATCCGCCGCCCTGATTATAACCTCCTATGCGGGGACGCGGAGTATAGGGACGCTGTTCACCGCCTTCGCCACTATTGAAACGCGGACGCGGAGTGTACGGACGCTGTTCACCGCCTTCACGGTTATAATTGGTACGCGGGCGCGGAGAGTAGGGACGCTGCTCACCACCTTCGCGGTTATAGTTGGTACGCGGACGATACGGACGTTCGCCTCCCTCTTCACCGCTGTTAAAGCGGGGACGCGGAGTGTACGGACGTTGTTCGCTGCCTTCACGGTTATAATTAGTACGCGGACGATACGGGCGTTCACCGCCTTCTTCACTGTTAGGATTAAAACGGGGACGTTGCGGGCGTTCGCCGTTATTGTTATAACGATTGTAAGAAGGACGCTCACCATTATTATATGAAGAGCGATAAGGACGTTCTCCTCCCTCGCGGTTATAGCTGGTGCGGGGACGATACTGACGCTGTTCGCCGTCGTTGTTGTATCTGTTGTAATTATTGTCTCTGTTATAAGACTTATAACCACCATCACGGCTGACATTCTGGTTTTCTTCGTTTACAGAACCTTCTTGTCTGTTTTCATTTTCTGTACTCATGATTTCTCCTTAATTTAATTAATGTATAACGCCCTCTCGGGCTCTGTTTCTTTTTTTAGTTTGAATAAATAACGTTTCAAATGCCTGTATAGTTGTGCGGCGTAATCTCACGCAGCTCTTTTTTTATTTCTTCACTGACATTCAATGTTTCGATAAATTCTTTGATAGACGATTCGGTAATAGCCTGATTAGTACGTGTCAACGCTTTCAGAGCCTCATACGGGTGCGGATAAGCTTCCCGACGAAGAATGGTTTGAATAGCTTCTGCCACTACACTCCAACAGTTATCCAAATCCTCATAAATCTTATGTTCATTCAACAGCAGCTTACGCAACCCCTTCAATGAACTTTGAATGGCAATGATGATATGTCCGAAGGGTACACCTACATTGCGCAGCACAGTAGAGTCTGTCAAGTCACGCTGCAAGCGCGAAACCGGCAGTTTAGAAGAAAGGTGCTCCAATATAGCATTGGCCATACCCAAGTTTCCTTCCGCATTTTCAAAGTCGATAGGATTCACTTTATGCGGCATTGCGCTCGAACCGACTTCACCCGCCTTGATTTTCTGCTTAAAATATTCCATAGAGATATACTGCCAGAAGTCACGGTTCATGTCAATCATAATGGTATTGATGCGTTTCATCGCATCAAAGACAGCTCCCAGATTGTCATAATTTGAAATCTGAGTGGTGTATTCCTCACGTTCCAGACCAAGCTTTTCAGCCACAAACTTATTGCCGAATGCTTTCCAGTCATATTGCGGATATGCCACATGATGTGCATTATAGTTACCTGTGGCTCCACCGAATTTGGCAGTGAGAGGACACGCCTTTAACACAGCCAGCTGACGGTTAAGACGATAAACGAACACCATGATTTCCTTTCCCAAACGGGTGGGAGACGCAGGCTGTCCGTGAGTTTTGGCCAACATCGGAATATTTGCCCATTCTTCTGCATAAGCAGTCAGCTGCGCAATCAGTTCTTCAATCTGCGGATAATATACTTGTTCCAATGCTTCTTTGACAGACAAAGGCACTGACGTATTATTTATGTCCTGAGAGGTAAGGCCGAAGTGGATAAACTCCTTGTACTCTTCCATTCCGCCCAACTTGTCGAATTGTTCCTTAATGAAATATTCTACAGCTTTAACATCGTGGTTTGTAACACTTTCTATTTCCTTAATGCGCCCGGCATCGGCTTCCGAAAAGTTTTGGTAGATAGCACGAAGCGATGCAAAACGTGCATGGTCAAAGCTTGTCAGCTGCGGTAACGGTAGCTCACATAAAGTGATGAAATATTCTATTTCTACCTGCACACGGTACTTAATGAGTGCAAATTCAGAAAAATAAGAGGCCAAAGCTCCCGCTTTTCCTCTGTATCGACCGTCAATAGGTGATATTGCCGTGAGTAAATCGAGCTCCATAATATATTTTAGATAATTATCAGGCTGCAAAATTAATTCTTTTTATTGAGTTTAACCGCCTCAATCACTATAAAGTTTGCGAAAATCACATTTATTATTTCACAAATCCTTTCTTTGCCCACTTCATACTATTCCAACGCCGCACAAAAATGATGCCGCGAATGTTCTCGTCCAATAAGAAAGCACACCACATACCGACCAGTCCCCACCCCCAATAGAGTCCGAACAGATAGCCGCAGCCCACTGCTATGCCCCATTGTACGACTACCCCTACATAAAAAGGATAGTTCACATCTCCGGTTGCACGAAGGGCATTGGTGGCATAAATGTTGATGGCACGCCCCACTTCGAGCACCACATCGACAAAAAGAATGACAGTACCCAAACGGACAATCTCTGCATTGTTTGTCAACCAACTGAAGAGCGTGTGCCCCATCAAAGCCCAAATACAGGAAAGTACCAGCGACACTAAAATAGAAATACGCATCACATACTTGCCCAACAGATAGGCAGCCCTTATTTTCTTCTCTCCCACCAAATGTCCAATGCAGATAGCCCCGCCTTGTGCCATGGCTATTGCGAAGAGGTAGACAAACATCACAATATTAACCACATAAGTACGTGTGGTCAGAGCTTCATTGCCCAGCATATTGATAAAATAAGTCAGCACCACCTGCGAAAAGCTATAAGACATATTCTCTCCTGCCGACGGAAGACCGATTTTCAACAGATTCTTCAGTTCCACAAAGGGGAAAGGGCGAAAATAGTCAACCGGAAACTTGGGTATATATTTACGAAACAGAATGATAAAGAGGATAACCATCGACACGCCCCGGGCGAAAGCTGTCGAAACGGCAGCCCCTTCCACTCCCAATGCCGGCATTCCAAACTTACCGAAGATTAAAGAGTAATTGCCTACGATATTCAGAATATTCACTACAACAATGACCATCATAGGGTAGACAGCCTTGTTAGCACTACGCAAAGAAGCAGAAACCGTCAGTGAAAGTGCCTGAAAGAAGGCGAACGCCCCCACTATCTCCATATACCCCACTCCATAGGTCATCAACTCGGGACGCAGCCCCATCAGCGTCAATAATGACGGCGCTCCATAATGCAGAACAGCGCTTACCACTAATCCGAGCACAAGATTGAGCAGGATAGCCACTCCTACCACCTGAACCACATTCTTCTGTTTCTTTGCCCCCAAATATTGCGAACAAAGCACAGAGGTACCCAAGTTTATCACCTCAAAGATAAGAAAGGCAAACATAATCAGCTGGTTCACCACTCCGACGGCGGCAACCGCATTGTCCGAATACTGGCTCAGCATGATAGTGTCAACTGCCCCCAGCATCATAATCAATAAAGTTTCTATAAAGATAGGTACGACCAGCTTAGACAAATTCCGGCGCACACTTCTCGGTTCTTTTATTTCATTCACTTGTTACCCTGTTTTTTTCGAGGTGCAAAGTTACTGAGTTTTCGGATGGTAACTGTTTGACTTATATCAAGAAATAGAGAGATTCAGACAAACATTCACCAACAAAGGGAAGAGTAAGCCGTTTCGTAGGGTCAGCCAAGGCTTTTTAAACGGAAGATTATTACAGTCTCCGGCAGCGGACTGTACGGTCCGTTACAGTGGACTGTACGGTCTACCGCAATGGACTATACAGTCCATTGCCGGAGTCTATAGTAATTCGACCTATAGACAGGCATAATCGAAAGGACGAAAACGCTTAGTCCGGCTAATGAAACGACTTAGGGAGTTCTAGACGTATGCAGAGGTTGGAAACCGGAGGAGACAACATCCGGAAACAGGTGTTGGGCCGCTAGCTTTGTAAGCTGAGCCATAGAAATGCACTTTTCATTTCAAGAACAAGTGCTTTCATTTTAATCTGCCAATGAATGAGGGATAACTTTAAATGACTTCTATATAAATTAAAATAATTATGCAGTATACAATAAAAACTTTTCTATCGTTTAGACATATTTAACCCCTTATCAAAATAGTCAATGCCTGTTCTACGGACGGTAAAACAGGCAAGACCCAAAAAGCAAGACCGATGCTGTGTTTGCATTGCTATAAATATAATCCGTATTTATGCTGTCGTGTGCTGAAAAATGTGTTTGTGTTACTATTGCTGTTTCAAATACGCTTTATACATCTTGTCTATCTCATTCAGGGGAATCTCCAATGTCTTCAGTTGTCTGAAAAACTCCGGCAAGTCCTCATGCAAGAAAATATCTTTGCGAAGAGTGATGATACGCTCTTTTGCTCCTGTCGATACAAAATAGCCAATGCCTCGTTTATTGTATATGATTTCCAACCCTTGCAAATAATCATAAGTGCGGACTACCGTATTGGCATTCACTTCCACTGTGCCGGCATATTCCCTGACCGAAGGAATCCGCTCTTCTTCGGGATATTGCCCTTGCAGAATCTCGTCGCATATTCGGTCGGCTATCTGCAAATAAATAGATTTACTTTCCTTAAATTTCATAGCAAACGGAATTTAGGGTTAATAACCTGTGAACGGGTAAAGAGCTTATAGCCCAGCCGCCAGTTAAGTGCGGTCAGCAAGAAGAAAAATAGAGCACCGGCTCCGGACATAAAGTTCTCTGTCAACCAACTTGAATTATGCTGCATCATATCATACAGCCAATTCCAATGAAGGGAGCCTGCATTAACCACAACATAGGCAAGCACCAGGCTGACAGCAATTATGATTCCTGTAGTTTTAACAAACGCAGACTTATACCAGATATTTCCTCCTAAAATATATAATGAATGAAACCACAACAGGATAGAGAACACACACAGCCAATTATAAAACATAGTTTGTTCGATAATTCGAGAACTTTCACCATCCCATACTTGTACCGGGTAAGTCACAAAAGGATTGAATACATTACATGACATTTCCCACACCTGAGGCAGTACAAAAGTATTCACAGCATCAGGAAAATCAAAAAGGGGTACAAACAGAAAGTGAGTCAGTTCCGCCAAAACAGAAGCTCCGATTAAAAGGATAACCGTTCCCACCGTCACATAACATGCGCATGCTACAAACTTTTCAATAGAAGTAGCAGGAACCATCAAATAGGCTATACGAAGCTCCTTAGTACGCATATTTTCCATAATACGAGAAGCGAAATAAAGGAAAGCAACAACCGTTATCACTATGAATGTCTGAAAATGCCCTTGTGTAAAATCAGAAGAAGTTCTTTCGGTGATACGAGCTATTTCATATCCATCATACTTTGCCATAATACCTAAATAGGTAAGTAAAAAAGCGGAATACAAACCCAAAAAACCAAACAGGTTCTTTTTCCTGTTTCCCATAATCTCGCGTTTCATCACCATGGCGATACGCGACAAACAAAAGAAGTTATTAGTATACATAATGTGCCTGTGTCTTTATTTGTTCAACATTGTATATGATTTCCAGCCCTTGCAAATAATCATAAGTGCGGACTACTGTATCGGCATTCATCTCCACTGAGCTTGCAAATTCTCTGACCGAAGGAATCCGCTCTTCTCCGGGATATTGTCCTTGCAGCATCTCGTCGCATGCTCCGGTTATCTGCCGATAGATGAATTGACTCTCTTCATATTTCATATCAACCGGAATTTGGGTTTAATCACTTGCGAACGGGTAAAGAGCGTATAGCCCAGCCACCAGTTGAACATTGTGAAGGCACTGAAGAAAGCGCCGCCCAATGCAAGCAGTTTGTTCAGAGTCATCCATTGGAAATTCTCTTCCAGCCAGTCGTGAAGCCCCATCATGCCTTCTTTTCCTATCCATTCCACAATCTGTACCGTAATAATAGAGCCAAGAATAGAAATCACAATCAGTGTCCCCAAAGTCTTGAGAAAAGCTCTCTTGTACCAAAAACTTCCTCCCAAAACATAGAGTGAGTGTGACCAAATCAGAAAGCTCCATCCACAAGCCTCACCCAGCCAAGGCATATACTCCATAGTAAAAGCATTAGAACCTCTGAATGACTGTTCACCGTCTACAGCAATCATAGAAAACACCTTGAACAGCGCAGAATGATGAAATATATCAGGCAAATTAAACAAAGGAAGCAAAATATAACGGGTAATCTCCGCCAAAAGCAGTCCGACAGTAACCACTACCACAAATCCCAGCGTAGCCATCAGGAAGCGTGCCACATATTTCTCTACCATCGTTGCAGGAAGCATCAAAAAAGAGATGCGCATTTCCTTATTCTTCATATTATCCAAAATGCCGGAAGCATAAATCAAACTCCCCAACATGAAGATAAAGATGAAAGAACCCATGACATTCGTACAATAACGCGTAAAGAACAGAACCGGATTAGCAAATGTATTTTCTGCATTTACGCTCATTCCCCACATATTGCCTACCATTACTATTGCAAAAGCGGCATAAAGTCCGATTAAACTATACAGGTTCTTTTTCCAGTTTTCCATAATCTCGCGTTTCATCACCATGGCGATACGCGAAAAGCTAAAGAAATGATTAGTATCCATAATGTGTCTGTGTCTTTACTTGTTAAATATTGATTGCATTTTTTCTCTTTCTGCCAACATTGCGTTGAACAGCACTTCCAGATTCAGCTTGGTTTCTTCGTTATAAACATTGGGAAGAATCACGCTGTTGCCCTGAACCGAAGGCTGTACATACAGTGCGGCTTCTGTCGGCTCATTCATTCCTTGTTCTGCAAAATACAGTTTCCCACAAATATCCTTAACTGATTCATTCAGTAATACATGGGTACCGTCGATTATCACCACATGATCCAACAGACTGTCAATATCCCTCACTTGATGGGTAGAAATAACCACTGACTTGTCGTCTGTCATGCCCGATGCAATCACCTTGCGGAACTGACTTTTGGAAGGAATGTCCAGTCCGTTACTGGGTTCATCCATGACCAGCAAAGAAGTATTGGCAGCCAATGCAAAACACATGAAAGCCTTTTTCTTCTGTCCCATAGACAGTTCTCCCAAATGAATGTCCTCATTCATATCAAAATCATGGAGGCAGGCTTTTAACTGTTCATTGCTGAAAGCCGGATAAAAGGGAGCATTCAGTTTTACGTATTGTTTCAAGCTGACGGATGGTAATGCAAATTCCTCGGGAACCAAAAACATATCCTGCAATGTCAAAGGATAACGCAACGAAACGTCCACTCCTTTATAGAGCACTTTACCTCCTTGCGGACGGAGTAACCCTGTCATTAAATAGAGCAAAGTAGATTTACCGGTACCATTCTTACCCAAAAGACCATAAACCGAACCTTTATCTAGTGTCAGCGAAAAGTCATTAAAGACTTTTTGTTTCCTCTTTCCATAACTGAAAGATAAGTTCTTTACTTCAATCATCATTGTGTTTATGTATTTAATTAGTTATTTAGTGTATTAGTTTATTAGTACACTGCAAATGTATAGATATTATTGGAATAAGCAAGAAGGGAAGGGGCTATTTAACCTCTATTAACCACCTAAGTTACATACAAACGAATCAAGCGGGCAATCACTCAGTACTGTCCGCTCGAAGTCAGGATAAATAAATGAAAAAAAGAAAGACTACTTAATTCCTTCCAAAGCTTTCGTAGCCGTCTCATTTCCAGGATCTATCTCCAATATTTTATTCCAATAAATCTTGGACTGGGGATAATCGGAGTTCACAAAATAATAATATCCCAAGTAACTGTTACATTCCACCAATAGAGATTTAGATGCATCCGGTTTCTGCTCTAAAATAGAGAGTGCCGCTTCATAATAGGGTTTTGCCAATCCCTGAGTAGTTTCAGGATCACGCAAAGAATTGACGCGGGCCCGCCAAAAGTTACCTAAATAATTATCGGGAACCTTTTCTGCTACCTGAGCAAAGACAGTATCGGCTTCTGCCAGATACTCCTGCTGCTTATCTTTATAGGTAGAATCGGTCGCAGCATAATAGTTCAGACGACCGTATAAAAACAGGTCGCTCACTTCAGATTTATCTTTCAACGCATCCAGATACTCTTTATAGGCAATAATAGCATTCGGATAGTTTCCTTGTTTTTCGTATATCTCTGATATTTCTTTATGAATGTCGGGATGTTGGTTATCCATAGACAAGGCCTTATGAAACTGGGCAATTGCTTCATCATATTGCTTCGTCCCGGCAAGCAGACGTGCGAAATAAATATAGTCCAAATACACGAAATCAGGATTATCAGGGTTGGCAAAGAAAGTTGCTGCATCTTCCAGTCCGGCCTGATAAGCTTTCAGTTCCATGTCGTTATACATGGCCAGGCGCTTCAATACGTGACTGTCGGGAGATGACGCCAAGCCTTTCTTTACAATATCTAAAGATTTATCATAATCTTTGTTCAGATAAAGTAACATGGCATAGCGTGTGTAGTCTTGTTCGGCGGGAACACCTGTCTTCATATAAACTTCATAGGCTGCTTTTGCTTTGCCATATTGTCCCATGGTGTAATATACATCCCCCAATTCTTTATTGATACGGTTGTCATCGGGTGTCTTAGCCTGTAAACGCATCAACATATCTATAGAGAGCTGTGGGTCGACTCCCTTATAAACTTCGGCGTACTTTAAATAGGCATCGCTACAGTTTTCATCCAAATAAATAGCTTGATTATAATCGCTGCTGGCTTTATTGGCATCATTCAGTGCCAAAGCGACATCACCGCTCAGCAGGTAGGCGAGGGCACATTTCCCATTAACATCCTTCGCACGTTGGGCGTATTCGGCGGCTATGTCATTCTTGCCTTGCTTTAAATAAGCACGTCCAATCTCAACCAAAAGGTCTGTATTCTTCTTGTTTTTTCCTTTCAGCAAATTATCAAAAGCATCGGCCGCTGCGGTCGGATTATCTTTTATCAATGCGGCGGCCTGTTGCACTTGTTGCGTCCATTCGCTGCCGACAGGCTTCTGCCCCCATAATGTGGCAACAAAGCACAAGCTCATTACGGTTAATAAATATTTCTTCATGACTTTCTTTTTTTCTATTCATTTAATACCTATTCATCTTGCACGTTAACAATTCTCACAGCAGCCGTAGCCGGTACCAAACCCGACTTCAGGATAATGCGCTGTCCACGGAAGTCTGTCAAGAAAGACGACAAGCCGGAAGGAAGGCCGCTTTTGGGATCATTGAGCAAGATGTACACATTGCGGGTTAATGGATATTGATTCAAAGCCAGATAAGCCTGATAAGGTTTGAAACTATTTTCCACTGTAGCCGAATCCGCACGGCTTACCGCCATCACCCGGATGGCTTTATGAAAAGAGAGACGAGTGCTGTCTGCATCATTACCAACCCAATTCACACCAATAACGCCAAGTGCATCGGGATGACGGGCTACATAAGAAATGACTTCGGGATTCGTCTTTTGTGCTTTCAGGTTGTCGGAAAGCGCTTGTCCGCCACAAATTGAGTCAATCGCATAGTGTACCGTACTCGAATTCGGATTATCAAACACAAGTTGCAATTTCCCTAAACGTGACTTCGGATAGAGTTGTTTCCAGTCGCTAACCTTCCCTGTCAGAATCTTCTTGAATTGGTTGACTGTAATCAGCGAATCTTTATTTTGTTCATTGACGATGAGTGCCAGGCCATCAGTAGCCATCTTGACAGAAACCGGAAAGAATTTCTTATCATTGAAATAATTCACTTCTTTATCGGTCAATTGCCGCGTGGTGATGGCCAGGCGTACGCTGTCTTTCAGCAACAAGTTCATTGCTTCTACTTCACTGCAATATATAGGTCGTATTGTAGCTTCAGGATTTAATGCCTGAAAAACTTGCAGTTCTTCTTCTATAATAGGACGAAAAGTTTCATCCACCGCTATTTGAATGTTACCTGAAGTCAGCGTATCATCCTCTCCCGGTTTGGGCTTGCTGCCGCAACTGCCAAGCAGCAGCAACAAACCCGCCAGTAATGTAATAAACAGTTTCACCATCTTCTTCGGATTATTGTAACTTGAACGTGATAGGAACATTATAGTACACAGGAACGTTGCGTCCATTCTGCCGTCCCGGAATCCATTTGGGCAAAGACTGTATGACACGTACCGCCTCCTTGTCACAATAGGGATCAAGTGAACGCACCACTTTTACGTCCTTTACTTCTCCTGTGGCCGAAACGACAAATCGAACAAAAACTTTTCCCTGAATACCGTTTTCGGCTGCAATAGTGGGATAATGCAGATTCTTACTTATATAAGAAAGCAATTCCTTATCGCCTCCGGGAAACTGCGGCATCTGCTCCACCATCGTATAAGGCTTTTCTTCCGGTTCCGGAGCTTTCGTTATCACCTCCTTCAACTCGGCAATATCCTTGCCATTCAGTTCATCATTTCCCTTTACATCGGCAATGGAGATAGCGACTTTAGTTTGTGTCAACTCGTTCTGGCTCTTTATATCATCATCTTCATGCACCTCTTCATCCTTTTTAATGACAGGGGCGGTAAATTTGATAGAACTTTTCAGAGCAGGGGGTGGAGCAACCGGTTCCACCTTTTTGAACTCTTCCTGCTTCACTTCCGGCTCTTCCAACTGTGAGAGAGTAGTTACTTCGGTCATTACCTCTTGTTGTTTCGGTGTAGCCAACTTAACCAACGTCGGTATACTGAAACCAATCGCAGCAATTACTACCACCAATACCATCGCTAGCGTATGACGCTTGGGCGAATTGGCACGCATCTTATAAGCACCGTACGCCTTGTTCTTATCTTGGAATACCAATTCACACCATTCGGGTGAGGTTAAATCTATTTTTGACATGTTATTTCCTCCGTTTAGGTGTTTATACTATTCCGCGATGTGATTGGTCAGATCGCCTTTCGTATCAAAATTCTTCATTAAGAACTGATCGGCATCCGCCATATCCGTTATCACATACTTACCTATATTGCATATCTGCATTTCATCAAGGGCATCTATCAGATTTTTATAAGAAGAATCGTCTGTAGCTTTGATAATCACGGTGGGGGTATCCTTTCCGCTTTTTATCTCAGCCAGTTGCTTCTTATAGTCATCTTCCGATATTTTAAGTTCGGCTTTTTGCTTCTTCAGCTCGTTTACTTCACGAACTGCCGCCGAGTTCTTCTTCAATAAAACAGACCGCAGACCGTCAGCGTTATAAGTTGTCTCCTTCAGCGAGGTGTAATCTTTGTAGTTCGGTTCACCTTCGTAATAATACAGCTTATCGTTTCCAGCCAACAAAAGTGTGATGGCCTGAGAAGCTTTCACCTTGCTTTGTTGTTCTTCGGTAATGTTCTTATCGTTGCTCGGCATACTTATTTCCATCGTCTGAGGTTTGCTCAGCGTGGTACACAGCATAAAGAAAGTAATCAGCAACATATTCATATCCACCATCGGTGTGAAATCCACGCGAACGGTCATTTTTTTCTGCTTCGTGCCTTTCCCTTTTTTGCTGCTTTCTTGTACTTCAGCACTCATAATTCGTCATTTTATTTTTCAGAAGTAGTTTTCAGAGAGGTAATCAGATTATACCGGTTCTCTCTGAGATCCTGAAGTGAGTTCATTACTTTTTTAATAACAGCGTAAGGGGTATTGGCATCCGCTTTAATAGCAATACGTAAATCAGAATTCACCGCCCGGGCATTACGCACCCAGGACTTAAACTGATTGTCGGTGCTGTCACAAGGAATACCTTCATTCTTCAATATCCGGTCTTGCTTTTCCGTCGGCAAATCCAGAAACTTCGGCATACTTTTCATCGGTACACCAAAAGTAGAAGCAACGATAAATTTCTGCTCCTGCTCGGGAGTGAACTTTACCCCATACTCTTCACCCATTTTCTCCAATACAGCTTTCATGTCCGGCTGCTTGTCGAGGCTCATAAATATCTTTCCAGCCGGATCAACCAAAATCTGGAGAATATTCGTTTCCGGTATTTTAATCTCGGATACGGACGCGGGAGTGAACACCTCTACCGGCTCTTTCTTTACAAATGTTGAAGTCAACATAAAGAAGGTCAATAGCAATACAGTGACATCACTCATAGCCGTCATGTCTATGAACATACTTTTCTTTTTAATCTTTGCTCTACCCATAGTAGTTTGATTTTAAGGGTTAGCACGATTATTTATGAGAAGCCGCAAAGGTCTGTACAATAGAGAAACCTACTTCATCGAGGCTGTAAGTCAGTTTATCAATCTTGTTAGTATAGTAGTTATAAGAAATAACTGCCAAGGCACCGGTCAAGATACCAAAAGCCGTATTAATCAATGCTTCCGAGATACCTTGAGACAAAGCCATTGAGTCTGTACCGCCACCGGCAGACAAAGCTGCGAATGAACGAATCATACCAATTACCGTACCCAGCAACCCCATTAATGTTCCCAATGTAGTAATTGTACCGATAATAGGCAGATTCTGCTCCATCATAGGCAGTTCCAGAGCAGTAGCTTCGTCCAGCTCTTTTTGGATGGCAAGTACTTTTTGATCTTTAGAGAGCGTCGTATCATTTTCTACTTCAGCATACTTTTTTAAAGTAGAAGTAACAACATTGGCCACAGACCCACCTTGTTTATCGCAGAGCTCTTGTGCTTTGTTCATATCGCCGGCAGCTAAAGCGGATTTAATATGGGCCACAAATTTTACCAACGACCCTTTACCAAAAGCGGAACGGATAGCAAAATAACGTTCAATACTCAATGCGATAACAGTGAGTAGCAAAGTCTGGATAATAGGTACCACAATACCACCTTTGTATATTGTACCCAGAAAGTGCCCGGGCAACGGATGGTTATTCGGATCATTATTCATAAAGTTGGCAGGATTGCCAAGTATGAAGTGGTATATACAAACTGCTATGATGAAGCAGCATATAATTACCCAACCTGCATTTTTAATGCCTACAATCTTATTAGTAGTTTTTGTTTGAATAGCTTCCATAATTTCATTTATTTAATTAATCGTTTTTATGAAAACCGAAGTTTCCATCTTATAATAAAGTCAGAAATAGAGATAAAACACCATTCCCCGACACTCTCACCAAGGCATCGGAGTATGGAAAACAACTAAATTTATAACGATTAATTAAATCAGAATGCGTCTCAGCGTGAACACAAAATAATGGCATGCCGGAGACACACAATGAATGGGATTTGAAGGGAACATCTTAGCCTTGCCTAACGCCAAGCTATCTTCCCTGAGTGAGAAATAATTTATGAGAATTTTTAAGAAGTCCTGTTGATGTTCCTCAGCACGACGAATACGCGCATCATCAGGAATGAGTTTTATCACAACCTGTTGGTTGCCACTTACTAAATCGTTTGAATAAGAAACGGTATCATTATTGAGGTGATGATTGGCAACCGATTGTTCACACTGCCCAATAGTAGATGAAGATTTATCGATGGAAGAAGAAAAGGCTTCTGCATCGATACTCTGGTATTTAAAGAGAAATAGAAGAGTCAATAATACTATTTTAAGTATTAACTTCATTTTGTTGAGCTTTAAAAGATTTCCGGTTCGTATTGTATCAACAAGCAAAAAGTTTTTTTGTTCACGAAAAGAACATATTTCTTTTAATTTAATCACAAATACATCTACTGTAGCAATCCCCACTCACTCATAAACATACAAAAGAAGCCTCCGAATCATTTGACTGACTCGGAGGCTTTCATTAAAACGG
>NZ_CAOOSE010000046.1:0-13906 GCF_948499155.1 uncultured Phocaeicola sp.
AGGGCTCGTTCGGGACTTGCACCCTATAGTTACTACACATGCAGGGCAAACATGGTTTGCAGCTTGCCGCCGTTAGGTGGCACATCGAGTAGGTCAGCCCCCTTTCGGGGGCTTTCCCCTCTAAGAACCGTACATGATAGTTTCCCATCATACGGCTCAAGCGGCTCTAAACTTGTTTGACCAAGCCGGCTCATAGGAACCTCCATTCGGTTATGTTGGTAAATTTACAGCAATTTTCATGTGCAAGGTAATTTATCCGTTTATTATTTACTACCAAGTGTGTTTGTACCCACGGGGTAGCGGTTGTTATCGGCTCTCCACACACTTTACACCTGCGCATTTGTTTTTCCCACAAGTTGCGTAAGGTGTATCGTCCGTTAAAATGCTCCAATAAGTTTTGAGTATGCCGTTTATTAAAATAGGTGGCGTATTGTACGCTGTACGGGTTGGCTTCTCCAACTATCAGGATATGTTTGGTTTTGGGTACATCGCATACGCTCATCAATGGATAGAACATCTTTTCGCCTTGCTTTTTTACCCAAGTACCAAACCGCCAATGATTTTTCCCTCTTGTGTGGAAATACTTGTGTGATACCCAATGTTTCCCTTTTTTCGGGTGTCTTCTGTCAGCCCACCTGCGTATCTTTTTATAAAGCAGATAGTCCACCTTGATTTTTGTTTTGCCACAGGAACAGGTTTTATAATAATTGCTCCATCCTCTAATAATGGGATTCAGCACTCTTATCAGAGATACTTGTGATATAGCCCTGTATTTGCGAGTTATGGATTTTACCTTGTCCAGTAGCTTCTGCACACTTTTCGCTGACGGTTTTACAATCAATGTTCCATTGAACTTTCTAAAGTTGTAGCCCAAGAAATCAAATCCCTCATTTATATGGGTAATTTTCGTTTTCTCTTCCGAGAGTGTCAGTCCCCTTTCCGTGAGAAATTCTTTTATGGCAGGTTTAACTTCGTTTTCCAAAATATCCTTATCTTTGCCTGTAACGATGAAGTCGTCAGCATATCTGACAAGATTTATTTTGGGATTGTAGTAATTCTTGCCCATTCTTACCTTGAACCGTTCGGACAACATTGTCTGCATGCCGTTCAGCACCATATTGGCGAGTGTCGGAGAAATGATACCTCCTTGCGGAGTACCCTCATGGGTGGGATATAATTTGTTATGGAATACATAACCGCTTTTGAGCCATTTCCTTAACATGACCTTATCCATCGGGATATGGTTTTGCAGCCATTCGTGGCTGATGTGGTCAAAGCACCCTTTTATATCTCCCTCCAATACCCATTGCGGTGCGATTTTGCGGGCAAGTACCGTGAAGCACATTTCTTTCGCATCCTTTGTACTCCTTTCTTTTCGGAAGCCGTAGGAGTGCGTGTCGGCTGTGGTTTCTGCCACAGGGTCAAGTGCCATGTGATATAATGCCTGCATCGCTCTGTCTTTGAGTGTGGGTATTCCAAGCGGACGCAATTTGCCATTGCTCTTTTTGATATTCACCCTTCGCAGGGGTTGTGGACGGTAGCCCCTTCTTTTCAAGCTGGCTATCGCATCCATCTTTTGGTTTGGTGTACTCCATAATACATGGTCCACACCTGCTGTTTTCTTACCTCCGTTAGAGGTCACACGCTTTATGGCTAACGCCTTTCCGTAAAACGAATGCGTCAGCATCCACTGCAAGGCTTTCACCCTGTTATGTCTGCCGCTCATTTGAGCCTTTACAATACGAGCTTGCAGCTTTCGGACTTCGTTTTCGCACTTGTTCCATTGTATCTGTTCCCAAGTTGTCCACGAGTCAGCAGGCGCACACGATTTTGTTTCGTTCATTTGCTTTCCTCCTTTTGAAAGTTCTAAAAGTTTCTTGTAAAGATTATAACCACTATGCGGAAGTCTGCCCACTTTCGTGTGAAGTGATGTTACAACTTCTATCCGCCCCATTACAGAACGACATTCGCTTTCTCCGCAATCTTTTACCTGCATCCCGTTCGGCTTTCCTTACGGTTGGCTTACTTGCATTGCTGCAAGAGAAATACAGGCTTACCATGTTTCATATAAATGACTGACGAACGGGTTAGGTTCTGTCTATGCGCCGATAGTCCGACATCCGTGTACTTCCAGCACCTACATGAAGTAACCTGACTACCTTACCTTTTTGGTCAGAGCCTTACGGCTTTACAGCCGAACATCCTTAGCTCTTTCTAACTGACGACACTTCAACCGACAGTTCGTTTAATCTAACCATTCCGTTCCAGCCTTGCCCCCAGACCGCCGATGTTAGCAGCCATTGGCTTCCCCTCACGGTTCAGCCTGCACCTTTCGGTTGGGTTACGTTGTCCGACAGCACAATACAGGGTAATCCGCACCTGCCGTAGGCTTCCATTGACGGAACAATGGGTTCAATCATACTTACCCAGCTCGTGGGATAGTATCTTAAACATTCATTTATATGACATCATGTCGCACAGGTGTATGTTAGTGATATATTCTATCTTGATATGAAGCATATTCTCTATGTAATTGACAAACTGATTTCTATCCATTTCCATACATGAATCAGCATCCATCATCATTATTTCATAGACGACCTTTTTCAACTTTTCATCTATAATATTATAATCAGAATAGCAGGAAAAGGCGTATTGGGCAATTTTTACGGCATCATAATCATCATGCAGTACATATTGCTTTATTCCATTTACAAATATTTCTTTTGTTAATAACTTCATATTATTTATGTTATCACTAATGGTTAGAAAGGAGCATCGTCAGATGCTATCTTTCGTTGTTACTAACTTATTTATAAATCTCAATCCAGTGAATAAACACCCAATCCCAATAAGCGGATAGATCATACCGCATAAGACTGCAAGCATATTCAATCCTCGTTCATCTCCTGCGAAGCCGTCCAAACTGACTGCTTGCAATAACAGATTGGTTATTTGCCAATCCAATAGATGTTGGTCTAAACAGATAAAGACAAGCCACAAAAGAATAGAGCAACATTCCAAACCAAACAATAACATTATAGCTTTGGGCTGACGGAAATATAGCTTATAGACCTTGTAGATTACCAGCATATCTATAACCATGAACATACCTAAAAAACTATCTTCCATAATACCATATATTCCGAATAGTCGCCCGAAACCTAAGCCACCAAAAAAGAATGTTATCACTATCAGTAAAAGGCTGACAGCAGTCAATGATAGTATAGACTGGACTGTTTTATTCATCGCACGATTGTTAGTAATGGTTTGGTGAGAAACAGCATTAGCTGTTATCTCGACCTTGTTAGTTGCTTACTATATATTCTTAATGATTTCAATGTCTTGAATAGGTATATAACCTATATGGGCATTAAAAATGGAATTTATTCTACACCAGCCATTTACTATTTTACTTATAACAACAGGCATTCCAAAACTAACTGCTATGCCATCTTCTCCTTCGGTAATTTTTTCTCCATCAGGTAAAGAATAAATGTAGGAGCTGCATAGTATGGCACGATCTCCAACTTGTGGCGTAAAATTCGTCCTTTTAGCATTCGGGGGGCTTTGTAATATTATATTATACTGAGCTTCCATACATTTCGTAGATAGGAATAGGTATGCTTCAAAACAGTCATTACATTCATTCTCTTCAGGAAAATGCTCTATATGAAAACCCGGAGTGTCAGCATACAACTTTCCGTGAGTTTCATCTCCTCTATTATATACCCCATATATCAATCGCCCATTAGAATTATAATATGCGATACTGTGCAATGCACCCCCGTCAGCCCATCGCTTAAATACTTTCCTGATATTGTTATCGCTATCGAAATACATAGTGATCAATATATTGGCATTCTTAATATGACCATCATCTAAGATTTTGTATGAATGGATTTGATCAAATTCCATATATTCATCCTCTATTACTTTTCCTAAACTATCTAAAGGAACAAGGTATGCAATTCTCAAAGGCATTTTGTTTATTGCATCAATCTCTGTTTGAATAGTTTCCTTATAGTTTTGTGCAAAAGCAAAATGTGAAAGCAAGAATAAAATATAAAGTATAATTACTCTTTCCATATTGCAACTAATGGCTAAGCGAGGAACGCTGTAAGCGTTATCGCGCTTCGTTAGTAATCTGTTATTGCACTCGTTTCAAATCTCCGATAGATTGGAGTGACATTTCTATGTAGGGAATAGTTTTTAGAATATGGATGTTATCTATTGCTTCTTTACCACCCAATGCCAATGCCGGAACATAACCGTAACATTCGTCTAATGCCGGAATACCTTTGGCTGATTTTATTATGGGATATTCATCTAAGGAAAACCATGAAGACAAGCAGCCCTTATTGAATAATACGATATTAAACAGAATATCGACCTTATCAGATAAAATCCTGAATGTTCCGTATCTCACATTGACAAAGACGACATAATCACCTATCCTGCAATCTTTCACATAGGCAAATATATCACCGAAAACTGTTGTCATAAATGGTGTGGCAGAACCAAAACCCGCCATCGGATAGCAATCATCTATTATTGCCTGATATTCATTAGGTTCAATAATCCTAAATAATCCCTCGCAAAACATTCCAAATCCAACTTCTTTCCAAAGTGTGATTATGTTCTCCGATACGACATTGGCATATTTAGCAATAAAAGCATCATCTACCGTTTGGCAGATGCTACTGGGGTTCTTATCTAAAAACTTTTCGTACATATTTGTTGAACTTTGATTACTAATGTATTTATAAGAACACTGCAAGGTATCGGTTATCGAAATAACCGACACCCAACAGGTGTGGTTCCTAATCTCTAATAACCACCCCCACCGGCATCGGTTACCTTAGCAACCGACACCAGTCAGGTGCAGTCATTACTTTCTGACCATCCTCATACGGTTCACATTAAACCGTAGGTTCGGACGCCTCGCCCTTCTCATTCTCCCCCTTGTTTCCGCCGTTGGCAGAAGCGGCAGGCTTGGCAGCCTTCTGCCCGATAACCTCGCGCTTATAGTGCACGATTTCAGTGTTCATGTAGTCAATGAAATTGGCAAAATCGGCTTCACCCTGCACCAGAGCCAATGCGTTCACCATGCGGACAAACTCGCGGTAAGCGGCATCCGAGGCGGCGCGGGCCGACTTCATGGCACCCACCGTCTGCGTGGTGCGCTCGTCTGTACGGCTGGCGGTGAGCGTGCGCACACGTTCGTTTGCCACCTTCAGTTGGGTGACAAAGGCGGTAAGGCCCAACGCTTCCACCTGAGATTTGTACTTGATTTCCAAGTCGTCAATAAAATTGATGAGCAGACCTGTTTCCTTATCCAGTTGAGCGGAAGGATTGATGTTATAATCTTTCAAATGCTGCCACAGCGTGCGGTAGGCCTGCGCCATCGGCTCCACGGGGAAATCCTTGAATCCGGCAACGGCCTTGCGGTAACCGCTGTAAAGGGAGTCGCGCAGGTGGTCGGCTTCCACAATGTCGTCGGTCAACAGGCTTTTCTGCGAAGTCTTCAACGCTTCGTCCTCTGCCTGCCATGCGCTGCGCAGGGTGGCGAGCAGGGCGGTGGTGGCGGTTTTCACTTTTTCGTCGGCATCGGCATGCGCCATTACGTTGGTGAGGTACATGTAGTGCGCGCCGTTATTCATACGTTCGAGGCTGATGTTTTCAATCTGTTTCATTTCTATGCGATTTAAATTAATGTTTTGCCGAAAACCGGGTTTCCGGCGGTTTGTTGTTCTTTTTGATGCGGAAATCGGGCGTTCCGGGGTTCACTGCGGATTTTTTGGAGCTAGAAAGAGAGTTTCCCGGGGCAAAACATTCGTTGCGGACTCGGAAACGCGGTTTCGGGGAGCACGACGCTGGTCGCGGCCTCGTCCTTGCGGTTTCCTGTTCAAAAGTAAGCATTTTTATGCTACAAACGTTGTTTCTGTGTACAAAAGATTCATGGGGATGCAAAAAACGCGGTTTCCGGGGGCGAAAAAGTCGATTTTATCCCGAAAACCACGTTTCCTGCATCACAGAGAACTTTTTGAAGGCCGCGACAAGGTTTCCGGCCTTGTCAACCGAATATCGGCAAAGTGACTTTTCTCCTGCCTCCCTCACCGCTTTGGCATCCTTTTGGAACATTCTACTGTAGAATGAGAACAGAAAAACAGAACCAAAATGCTAAAACATTGAAATATAAAAGATTAAAAACGAGTGTTGCAGTCCGCTGCCTTCCATTTTGGAAAAAAGCTTTCTAAAATGGAAAAGAAAAAAAGATTCACGGAACCCATAAAAAATAAAACGATGAAAATTTATAGTTTGGAAAATATTAAAACACCGCTCGACCTGGTGTGCATGACAGAAAATATCAAGACCGACATTTCCTGCGTCATTGTTCTTGACACATTCACAGATATTGCTGATAAAATTCAAAAAATATCCATCAGCTTGTTCCATATCGAGATAGAAGACGCCCTGAGAGAAGTGCAATCCTTGTCAGATGATTGTATGGACTGGCTGAACCGGATGATTGTTTCGGAAGGCCGGCGAGAAGAAGCGGAGCAAGATATAAAAATACACATCCGGCAGATGGCGGATTTATGCAACGAGGCTCCGCGTCTGGTAGACGACCGCGATATAATGGCTCAGGGGGCTATTATATCCAGCTTGTTTCTTTCCCACCTTTTGCGGATGCAGGGGAAAGAAAATTGCGTACTCCATTCGTGCAAATTCCTGCGTCTTGGCGTCGACAGGAAACCGGATATGGAAAACTCCCGCAAAAACGTGGAAGAGCTGATGAAAGGGCTTCCCGACGTCCCCCTATATATCACTCAAAACGCCCTGTGCATGAATGTATATAATGAAACCTGCCTTCTGCCCCACGGCGGCACGGATTATTATGCCGCATTGACCGGAGCGGTTTTCCACGCGACAGAGGTGGTGCTTTACACCTCCGGCGGCGTGCTGAACGGCAATATAAAAATGCGACAAACGCATTCCATAACGTTCGGCGAAGCGGAAAACCTGATTGACTGCGGAGCTAGATTTATCTCTGCCGAGTGCATTGCATTGGCACGTTCGGCAGGAATGGCCATCGCCCTACAAAGGCTTCCGTTTTCCGATGAAAATGAATTACTGATTTCTGCCGAAAGGATGGGGCAGGGGGTGAAAGCCCTTGTTTCGCGCCGCCAAGTGGCGTTTATCAAACTGAAATCGCTGGAAATACTGAACGCCTCTCTTTTTATCGGAAAAGTATTTGACACTTTCGAAAGATATAAAGTGCTGATTCATTCGGCGTCCACCTCGAATGTCAACATATCCGTGGCGGTGAGTTGCAGCAGTGATACGTTGCGGTTTATTTATCGGGAGTTGGGCAAATATGCCGAGGTGGGCATTGAAACGGACATGGCTGTGGTGAGTGTCATCGGCAATTTGTCGTGGGAGCATACGGGCATGGAGGCGCACATTATCAATGTGTTATGTCACATTCCGCTTTATCAGATTTCTTATGGAAGCAGTAATCACAATGTGTCGGTAGTGGTTCGGGAAAAGGACAGGGAGCAGGCGGTAAGGGAGCTGGAGGAGGTTTTTCTTGGGGCATAGTTTCATGCGGAAAACGACAGGAATGGTTCAAAGCCTTAATCTATTCCCGGACATTCTTGTTATTCAATAAATAGTTGTTCACTTATTTGTGAATGCTGGGCAGAAGTTTTATATTTACAAACTTTTTACGCGTGAAAGGAAATCGCGGAAGAGCCGGTTGTTACCGTATGTAATATAATTGAATTGTCAAACCATTATAAATAACAGGCAGTATGGTTACATTAAAAGACATTGACCCACACATGATTGCTAACAATTTAGTCCCGTTTGAACCGACTCATCCGGGCGATATTCTGAAAGAGGAAATCGAATATAGAGGCATATCGCAAAGAAAACTCGCAGCACAAATGGGCATATCCTCTTCACTGCTGAACGAGATACTGAATGGCAAACGTGCTGTTTCTACGGAATACGCATTGTTGTTTGAGGCGGCGCTTGGCATTGATGCAGAGCCGTTGCTCCGTTTGCAAGCCCGATATGATATGCAAATCGCCAAATCGGACAAATCATTTGCAGAGAGACTTGCCAATATCCGTAAAATAGCTGCGGTATTGTAAGAATAATACCTGCCCGGCTTCAGAAATCAATCTGAAGTCAGCAGGTTTTCTTTTGCCCCGGGAGCATGTTGAAAGACGGCACCCACTATCGGGCAGTTATCCAACTCTTTACAGTCACCGCAGGTGTTAAATCCTTTCGCATGGACACACTTACGGATTTCGCAATATTCACTGCAAAATGCAAATTTGGCTCCATCGGTGCGGCAGCCCATGCAATGGATGGTTTCTGCTGTAATTTGCGGTGCATTGTTCATCACGCTCCACGCTTTGGCGGTTTTTTCTCTCAGCGCATCGTCATTCGTGACAGTGGCTATGCGGGCGTCGCAGTTTTCGCAATCCAGTCCGCAACAGGCGATTAATTGTTTCATCATTTCGTTTTTAAATGGTTGTTTTCTTGAGTTATTCTTTACCTTTTGGAATAGGTTCTTATGCAAAATTCGTTTCTATCAAATTGGGGTGTGATACACCGGATTCTTATTCGGGTGTGAATATATGGAATTTAATTGAAAGTAAAGTAGGACTTGGCTTTATTTCATAAAACTATGATTGGGAAATATTTTTTTGGGGCGGGGGGAAGCTGAAAGATTGTAATGTGCCTTTCTTATAGAATTATGAGGATAATATTTATAAAAAAACAGAAAGGGTAATGTGATAATGAGGATTATGAGTATTTTTGTACTTATCAAAACAATAAAAGAAACGAATTATGGAAAGAACAGTATTCAATCCTGCTCAAATGGAACTTCTTGAAATGATGAGTTCAACACGAAAGAAACAGCTTCAAAAATAGAATATTTATATATGTATAAAGGTAGAATTATTATAATTACAGGTTCTCCGGGAACCGGGAAAACTACAATAGCAACAATTATCGCAAAAGAATCTGATTTTGCAAGATCTGTGCATATGCATACAGATGATTTTTACCACTACTTGAGCAAAGGGGCAATACCACCCCATTTGCCCGAATCACAGGAACAGAATTTAGTTGTTATCGAGGCTTTTTTAGAAGCAGCCAAACGTTATGTCCGCAGTGGATACGATGTAATTGTAGATGGCATTGTAGGCCCTTGGTTTTTAACACCTTGGAAAGAGGCTATACAAGAAGGGTATGAAATCCACTACATCATATTGAGGGCAGACAAAGAAGAAACGATGAAACGTGCCATTGAACGGACTAAATTAAGTAAAGATACCAATATCGAGTTAGTTGAAACAATGTGGAAACAGTTTGTTAATCTCGGTGATTATGAGCCGTTTGTCATAAATACCACAGATTGTTCTATTGAAAAAGCTGTTTCAATAATCAAAGAACATATTAAAGAGAGAAAACACTTGTTGTATAATGATTTAATATAAAAGCATCCATAGCCAAATAATTTGATTAACAGATAATAAAAGTAATATGGTATGACATTTCGTCCGGTAACAAAAAACAATATTACATGCGCAATAGTCGAAAGTGATTCTGTGGTAATTACAGATATACAATCGGCACTTGATTTATTGATGACCGCAAAATATGAGGTGGGTACAAAAAACATCGTGATAGATAAAAAACTGATTACGGAAGACTTCTTTGTCCTCAGCAGTGGCATTGCTGGAGAGATTTTGCAGAAATATGTAAATTATGGTGGAAGAATTGCGATTTATGGAGATTATTCACACTATACAAGCAAACCTCTTGGAGATTTCATTTATGAGAGTAATAAGGGGAAAAATGTTGTTTTCGTAGATACAAAGGAGGCTGCGATTGATATGTTGACAGAAAATAAAATAAAGTATTTTGAGAACCGGGAAGATTGGAGAAAGTGGTTAATGGATAATTTTGACACTGCTAATGAAATATGGTTTGTATTTCCCGGCAAGTCATCAGGTGAAAAATCTATTCTATACAATGATGCGGTTGAGGAAGCTCTATGTTTCGAATGGATTGACAGTACGATAAGACCTCTTGACAAAGATCATAAAATTCAGCGTTTCACTCCCAGAAATCCTAAAAGCACTTATTCGCAAGCCAACAAAGAAAGGCTTAAATGGCTATTGGAAAATGACAGGATACATCCCCGGTTTAAGGCTAAAATACAGACTGTGTTATCTGAACCTTTCATTTTTCCCAGTGACATAATTGACAAATTGAAAGAAGATAAAATAGTGTGGAAAAACTATCAACAGTTTTCCGATTCCTATCAGCGAATCCGTATTGCATACATTGAAGCCGCGAGGACACGCCCTGAAGAATTTGAGAAGCGGTTAAACCATTTCATTAAAAAAACAAAGGAGAATAAAACAATAACAGGATATGGCGGGATTGGGAAATACTATTAGTATAAAGAATGACAAGGTAGTTGCTGTCGTTTCCCTTGCCGCTGGATAGGCACTCATAAAAAATATGATAATAAACGCTTAAACAGAAAGGTTATGGCAAAGATAAAAACGGAAAAACAATACGAGGCAGCTTGTGCAAGAATTGATGAATTACTAAAAGTGGTTAGTAATGATACGCCGTCGGATGATAAGAATTTTCTTGAATTGGACTTAATCTCAGATTTGGTTGCCGATTACGAGGAAGAACACTTTCTGGTTGAAGCGCCTGCTTTGAAAGTGGCTCGTGAGATTAGCAAGAAGTTGAATATTAATGAATTCTACCTCTGTCTAATCTGAATATTTCCCTCTTACTCACTTATCTAAAACATTTTTTAATGCAGGTTCTATTTGTCATCATCAGGAATAAATCCATATCTCCATTTATTCAATAATCCACCCGAACTTTCCAAACCTACAATGTCCATCAACGCCTCAATAGATGCACAGAACTGGTCTTGATCTTCCGAATCGAAATAAACACCATCCAAATTGTCGAGGACTTGTTTGATAGCCATTTGATACATGACTTCATCAGATTCATCGTGTGCTATCTTTTTAAACGTCTCAGCCAATATGTTTAAAATGTTATTCAACGGCTCACGAAGTTCTTCATCACTGATTCCGGGATAAACGGATGTCGCTGCAAACTTATCACGGGCGATGTATTGTTCTATAGCCTCATCTATGTGTTGCAATGCATCTTTTCGTTTTCTGACATTTTCTTCTGTTTGTTCCATCATATTGTTATCTGTTTTTAAACTATTTTTCTGCATACAAGCTGAAAAAGCAGCAATTATTACCGCCATAAATAGTATTCTAGTATAATATTTCATATCTCATTTCATTTATCAATCAATCTAAATATGTTGTGCCAAAGGTAATTAAAATAATGAATGCAAGAGGATATATACAAATACTATTTTTCCATGCATTGCAATTTTGACTATTCTATTTGATGATACAGAAAGGAGACTGCCCCAAAAGATATATTGTGCTATCCTTTTGCTCTGTCATTAGCTTCGCTGACCCCTTGAAAGATTTTTTCATTAAGGTACGTTCTGAGTGTAACGAAGAATCTGTTAACACAAAGTAGTGTATTCAGATTCTTCACGATGTTCAGAATGACAAAATGATAGAATTACCGACCTTTTCGGACACCCGGCTTTCCTACAAAAAAAATAAATTCACACAATCAGAACCCGATGCTCAAACCTGCTATCAGATAAGTTTTATCAGACGAAGGGGAAGCAACGGCTTGCACAAACAAAGGCAATGAAAAGCGTTCTGTAATCGGAATCTCTTTAGTGGCTTTTAAAGAAATGCTTTCTTCTGATGAATTATTTTGATTCTTCCAGTGCAATGTTCAGTTTCAGAACATTTACTTTTTCTGTTCCAAACAGCCATAGAAACGGGTGCTCGATAGACTTGTCTACCATTGCCTTCACTGTTTCTTCGCTCATTCCACGAGCCTTTGCCACCCGTTGCACCTGTACGTAGGCACATGCCGGAGTAATATGAGGGTCCAGACCGGAAGCACTGGCTGTCACCATTTCGGCAGGCACATCCTTGCGGCTCAGATAGGGGTGATGAAGCAGGAAAGTATCGATACGCGCTTCTACCTCGGCCAGATACTCTTCGTTTGTAGGCCCTTTGTTACTACCCGAAGAACTCGTTGCATCATAACCTTCTCCGGCACAGGAAGGACGTCCCCAGAAATAAATGTCTTCCGTGAAAGATTGTCCCACATTGGCCGCACCCACCACTTTGCCGTCCAGCGTTGCGACTTCGGCATTGCCGGAATTAGGTCCGGCAAACTGGGCGAACAGCCACAATACCAATATATAAAACACTGAAAAGAATACACAGAACACTAAAGTTAGTCTGAATGACCTTATAAAATTTTTCATTGTTACTTACTGATTAAAAGAATAAACCTACTACTAAATCGATTAACTTAATTCCCACAAAGGGGGCAATGACACCGCCTAATCCATAAATCAAAAGATTACGGCGGAGCAGGGCGGAAGCTCCTATCGGTTTGTACCGGACCCCTTTCAATGCCAATGGAATCAAGATGGGGATGATAATGGCATTGAAAATAACCGCAGACAGGATAGCGCTTTCAGGACTATGCAGCCCCATGATGTTCAGTGCGGCAAGTTCGGGGATAGAGAGCATGAACAGCGCAGGAACGATTGCAAAATACTTGGCCACATCATTGGCAATGGAGAACGTGGTCAGTGTGCCGCGCGTCATCAGCAACTGCTTGCCTATTTCAACAATTTCTATCAGTTTGGTGGGGTCGTTGTCAAGGTCCACCATATTTCCGGCTTCCTTGGCCGCCTGCGTACCGCTGTTCATGGCTACCCCCACATTGGCTTGGGCCAGGGCAGGGGCATCGTTTGTACCGTCGCCCATCATGGCAACCAGTTTTCCGGCAGCCTGCTCTTTTTTGATGTATTCCATCTTGTCTTCAGGCTTCGCCTCGGCTATAAAGTCATCGACTCCTGCTTTCTCGGCAATATATTTGGCTGTCAACGGATTGTCTCCCGTCACCATGACTGTTTTTACTCCCATCTTGCGCAAGCGTTCGAAGCGTTCCTGAATGCCCGGCTTAATAATATCCTGTAATTCTATCACACCGGCCACTTTCTTATTGATGCTGACCACCAAGGGCGTTCCCCCATTACCGGTAATCTCCTGAATAACGTCTTCCGTTTCTTTCGGGAAAGTGTTTCCGGCAGAAAGGGCTATCCTGCGGATGGCATCAAACGCACCTTTGCGGATTTCCGTTCCATCCTTCAAATTAATGCCGGAGCATTTGGTTTCGGCAGTAAACTTTATCATGTGGGCTCCCTCGGTATTCAAGTTGCGCATACGCAAACCTGATTCCCGCCCCAGTTCGATGATGGATTTTCCTTCCGGGGTGTCATCGGATACGGAAGAGAGCAGGCACGCTTCGATGAAAGCCTGTTCATCGACTCCTTGCGCCGGATAGAAACGGGTCGCTTTGCGGTTTCCGATGGTAATGGTACCGGTTTTATCGAGCAGCAACGTATCAATATCACCGACTGTTTCCACCGCCTTGCCCGATTTGGTGATGACATTGGCACGCAAAGCGCGGTCCATACCCGCAATGCCGATGGCCGACAGCAAACCGCCGATGGTAGTCGGAATGAGACAGACAAACAGGGACAGAAAAGAAGCAATGGTAATCACGGTTCCCGTATAGTCGGCAAACGGTTTTAGGGTGATACACACAATGACAAAGACCAACGTAAAGGCTGCCAACAGGATAGTCAATGCGATTTCATTCGGTGTCTTCTGGCGGGATGCGCCTTCCACCAATGCAATCATCTTATCCAGGAAACTTTCAC
>NZ_CAOOSE010000047.1:0-1523 GCF_948499155.1 uncultured Phocaeicola sp.
TTCATAAGTATATCTGTTTATTAACGCTGCAAAGATACGATATACTCTGATAAAATGCGTACATTTGCAGCCATAAATAAAGTTGAATTATGAAAATAGGAATTATAACAGCCATGAGTTCCGAGCAGAAACAAGTAGCGCAACTGCTCGAAAACAAGAAAGAATACACCGAAGGTCCTTTCCAATATACTGAAGGCAGCATTAGAAATAATACCATTATCCTGATGAAATGCGGAATAGGTAAAGTGAACGCTGCTGCCGGTACTGTAGAACTGATCCGTACCTTCCAACCCGACTGTGTCATCAGCACCGGTGTAGCAGGAGGCATAGACAGCTGCCTGAAAATAATGGATGTTGTGGTGAGCCGACAAATTGTATATCATGATGTATGGTGTGGAGAAGGCAATATGTACGGACAGATACAAGGACTTCCCGCCCGATTCGAAGGTAATGCCACATTGTTTGATTGCGCCATGTCACTGGATACTCCGACCGCCATTCATGGAGGTCTGATATGCAGCGGAGACAAATTCATCACCGACCGTTCCGAACTGAACGACATTAAAGAAAAGTTCCACGAAGGGCTGGCAGTAGATATGGAATCGGGAGCCATCGCCCAAATCTGTTATATATATAAGGTACCGTTCATCAGTTTCCGTATCATCAGCGATACGCCGGGATCCGACAACCATTGGGAACAATACACAAATTTTTGGGAGACTATAGCCGACCGTTCCTTCGAGGTCACTCATACCTTCCTTTCCTCATTACCAGCTAATTTATAAAAACGAATAATATGAAGACAATACCCAGTTTTACCATTGACCATATCCGCTTGCTTCGCGGTATCTATGTATCCAGAAAAGACGAAGTGGGCGGTGAAACGGTCACAACCTTTGACATCCGCATGAAAGAACCCAACCGGGAACCTGCTTTGGGGCAAGGAGCCTTGCATACCATAGAGCATCTAGCCGCTACCTACCTGCGTAACCACCCTATATGGTCTGACAAAATTGTCTACTGGGGACCGATGGGATGCCTCACCGGTAACTACCTGTTAATGAAAGGCGATTTAAAATCGGAAGATATTATAGAACTGATGCAGGAAACGTTCCGCTTTGTAGCCGATTTTGAAGGCGAAGTTCCGGGAGCCGCCCCTAAAGATTGCGGTAACTACTTGCTTCATGACCTGCCTATGGCCAAATGGGAGTCGGCCAAATATCTGCATGAAGTATTGGAACACATGACAAAAGATAATCTGTATTATCCTACTAAAGAGTAATTCTCAACAACAGAACAGTAGAAACGTAATAACAGAAAATAGAAAAGCCGCTTTCTTTTCAGAGAGCGGCTTTTCTTTAAGTCCTTTTCAATAGAGATTGAATTACTTACGTAATCCTAGTGCTTTAACAATAGCACGATATCTTTCGATATCACGGTTCTTCAGGTAGTTCAACAACGCACGGCGTTTACCTACCAAAGTTGTCAAAGCTCTTTCAGTGCTATAATCTTTTCTGTTGAGC
>NZ_CAOOSE010000047.1:1600-12969 GCF_948499155.1 uncultured Phocaeicola sp.
AGTATCAGTGTTAGACTTTCCGTACTTTTCAAAGATTTCTTGTTTTTTAGCTGCATCTAAATACATAATTCTTAGATTTTTTGATATATAAAATTTTCATTTAGCAGGTGCAAAGATAGACATTATCTTTTATATCACAATGAATTAGAGCGATTTATTTTAAAAATAATCTTCTATCTCTTTTACTGTCGCATCTTTCAGCATATCTTCGAACATTATAGCAAAGGCTGCCCAACTGACATTGAATGAAATTGTAAACCCGATTTCTCTCCATCCGATGAATAAAAGTGCCCAGTCCGAAACCATTTCTTCACGAATTTCGGACTGGACCCTTTTTAAACTATCGCTATTTTATTTCAACCAGCCACTCATGGAACCTATAGTGCAATACATATTCGGATTGGCTATGACTGATAACTTTATCCCAAGAAATCCGGTTTACATCAATTTCCGCCCTTGCCAGCCACAAAGCATTTTCCATCACATAACGGTCTAAAGAAAGCTCAAGCATCATCCGGCTCAAATAAAAAGCAGACTGTTCATAGGCATACCATTTACCGCATGATTTTTTATCCATGATTTCTAACAGGCTGCTCATAACATTCTCCTTTATACTTAATACCGGATCTTGTAATAACGGATGTCATGATACCTGTCATGAGATGGTTGGTTATAATGACATCTCCACCTTCAGAAAGCATTTTGTCGATTTCTATGGCACCACTCCCTCTACATTTAAAAGTAAAGAAGATACGGAAGATAAAAAATAATCGTTAACAGCCAAATATTTTTTAGAATAAAAATCGTACCTTTGCAGCCAAATATATAGGTATAGTATGCAAGACATTAGAAACATTGCGATCATCGCCCACGTAGACCACGGAAAAACGACTTTGGTGGACAAGATGATGCTGGCGGGACATTTGTTCCGCAACGACCAGACAAATGGTGAACTGGTATTGGATAATAATGACTTGGAACGCGAAAGAGGGATAACTATCCTTTCAAAGAACGTTTCAATTAACTACAAAGGAACAAAAATCAATATTATTGATACTCCGGGACACGCCGACTTCGGTGGCGAAGTAGAACGTGTACTCAATATGGCTGATGGATGTATCTTATTGGTAGACGCATTCGAAGGCCCGATGCCGCAGACACGCTTCGTATTGCAAAAGGCATTACAGATCGGATTGAAACCTGTAGTTGTAGTGAACAAGGTGGATAAACCCAACTGCCGTCCGGAAGAAGTATACGAAATGGTATTCGACTTGATGTTCAGCCTGAATGCTACAGAAGATCAGTTGGATTTCCCCGTTATCTATGGTTCTGCCAAAAATAATTGGATGAGTACTGATTGGAAGACCCCGACAGAAAACCTGGTTCCGTTGTTGGACGCTATTATTGAGCATATTCCGGCACCGAAGCAGTTGGAGGGAACTCCTCAAATGTTAATCACCTCTTTAGACTATTCAGCATATACAGGTCGTATTGCTGTAGGACGTGTACATCGTGGTACGCTGAAAGAAGGTATGAATATTACACTAGCAAAGCGTGATGGTAGTCTGATAAAGTCTAAAATCAAAGAGCTACATACTTTTGAAGGCTTAGGACGTAAAAAGACAAATGCCGTTTCATCGGGAGACATCTGTGCTGTAGTAGGTGTAGAAGGCTTCGAAATTGGTGATACTATCTGCGATTTCGAAAATCCGGAACCATTGCCCCCCATCGCCATTGACGAACCGACCATGAGTATGTTATTCACTATCAACGATTCTCCTTTCTTCGGCAAAGAAGGTAAGTTTGTGACTTCACGCCACATCCAAGACCGCTTGACCAAAGAATTGGATAAGAACCTGGCATTGCGTGTACGCAAAAGCGAACTGGAGGACGGTAAATGGATTGTTTCAGGACGTGGTGTGCTTCATCTTTCTGTCCTGATTGAAACCATGCGCCGCGAAGGATACGAATTACAAGTGGGCCAGCCTCAGGTTATCTTCAAAGAAATAGACGGAGTAAAATGCGAACCTATCGAAGAATTAACGATCAGCGTACCCGAAGAATATTCCAGTAAAATGATCGATATGGTAACCCGCCGTAAAGGTGATTTAGTTTCTATGGAAACACAGGGTGACCGTGTAAACATTGAGTTTGATATGCCTTCGCGCGGTATTATCGGTCTTCGTACCAATGTACTGACAGCATCGGCCGGAGAAGCGATCATGGCTCACCGTTTTAAATGCTACCAACCATACAAGGGCGAGATAGAACGTCGCAGCAACGGTTCTATGATTGCTATGGAAAGCGGAACAGCTTTTGCATACGCTATTGACAAATTACAGGATCGTGGCAAATTTTTCATTTATCCGCAAGACGAAGTATATGCCGGCCAAGTAGTAGGTGAACATGTTCATGAAAACGACTTGGTTATCAATGTAACTAAATCGAAGAAGCTTACCAATATGCGCGCATCAGGTTCTGATGACAAGGCACGCATCATTCCTCCGGTAGTATTTTCGTTGGAAGAAGCATTGGAATACATTAAGGAAGATGAATATGTAGAAGTTACTCCAAAGAGTATGCGTATGCGTAAAGTGATTCTTGACGAAACAGAACGTAAGAGAGCTAACAAAAGCTAATCAATCTACCTTTAATATAAAAAATCCCGGAGACCATATTACCTTCGGGATTTTTTATATTTAATCTACAAACTTTACTTTACTAACTTCTCTAGGTTTAGCAGCCGGCATTTCATCGGGATAACCGAAAGCAATCGCATAAAGCAACTCATACCCTTCACTGAATCCCAACTGTTTCATATATTCGGCAGCTGCAGGTGATTTCATGAAACGCACAGGCCCTCCCAAACAGCAGGAACCTATTCCCATTGACCAAGCAGACAAAATCATATTCTCACCCAACAGACCACAATCTATCTGTGACATATCATATGCAGGATCGTTAGCAATAAACACTACTGTAGGAGCATTATTGAACATATTCTGAAATCCCGGACGTTCTGCCGCTTTGGGATTTTCTTTTTTGAAAATTTCAGTCAAACCATTGATAAATTCCGGATTATCTACTACACGAACCTCCCATGACTGTTTATTCATTCCATTAGGTGCATTGATTCCACATTCCACTATAGTCTGCATTTTTTCACGTTCCACAGCCTTGGGCTTATACTTCCGTATACTACGGCGGCTCATAATAGTTTCTATTACAGGGTCTACCTGACTCACGGAAACACTATCCGTAACAACTTCCTTCTGTTGAGAACCTTGCGATGTACAGCTGCATAATACGAACATACCTGCACCAACTAACATTAATCTAAATAATTTCATTTGCTATCATATTTGGTTTGCAACAAATCTAGGCATTTTCAAGCATAAAAAAAAGTGGTTCCCGATAGGAACCACTTTTTATATGTTAAATCTGTAAAATTCAGATTACAATTTCGGACCGGCAGCAACCAACTTCTTACCAGCTTCGTTACCAGTGAACTTAGCGAAGTTCTTGATGAAACGACCAGCCAAGTCTTTTGCTTTTTCGTCCCACTGAGCAGCGTCAGCGTATGTATCGCGAGGATCAAGAATCTTCGAATCAACACCCGGCAATTCTGTAGGAACAACAAAGTCGAAGAAAGGAATAACCTTAGTAGGAGCCTTGTCGATAGAACCATCCAAGATAGCGTCGATGATACCACGAGTATCGCGGATAGAGATACGCTTGCCAGTACCGTTCCAACCTGTGTTAACCAAGTATGCCTTAGCACCAACCTTTTCCATCTTCTTAACCAATTCTTCAGCATATTTAGTAGGATGCAAGCTCAAGAAAGCAGCACCGAAGCAAGCTGAGAATGTAGGAGTCGGTTCAGTGATACCACGTTCTGTACCAGCCAATTTAGCTGTAAATCCAGACAAGAAGTAGTACTGAGCTTGTTCAGGGTTCAAGATAGATACCGGAGGCAATACGCCGAATGCGTCAGCCGACAAGAAAATCACCTGATGAGCGTGAGGACCTTTAGAGATCGGCTTAACGATGTTTTCAATGTGGTAGATAGGATAAGATACACGAGTGTTTTCTGTAGTACTCTTATCTGTGAAGTCAATCTTACCGTCAGCAGCTACAGTTACGTTTTCCAGCAAAGCGTCACGTTTGATAGCAGCGTAGATATCGGGTTCGCTTTCTTTATCCAGGTTGATAACCTTAGCGTAGCAACCACCTTCGTAGTTGAATACACCTTCGTCGTCCCATCCGTGTTCGTCATCACCGATCAACTTACGTTTCGGGTCAGTAGACAAAGTAGTCTTACCTGTACCAGACAAACCGAAGAAGATAGCAGAGTCAGTGCCTTCCATGTTAGTGTTGGCAGAACAGTGCATAGAAGCGATACCACGAAGCGGGTTCAGGTAGTTCATGATAGAGAAGATACCTTTCTTCATTTCACCACCGTACCAAGTATTCAGGATAACTTGTTCTTTAGTCTTCAAGTTGAAAACTGTAGCTGTTTCAGAGTTCAAGCCCAGTTCCTTGAAGTTTTCAACTTTTGCCTTGGCAGCGTTGAATGATACGAAATCAGGTTCTCCGTAAGCTTCCAGTTCTTCAGCAGTCGGGCGGATGAACATGTTAGTTACGAAGTGAGCCTGCCAAGCTACTTCCATGATGAAACGTACTTTCAAGCGAGTTGCAGCATTAGCACCACAGAAAGTATCAACAACGAACAAACGTTTGCCGCTCAATTCTTTAACTGCTTTAGCTTTCAGGTCAGCCCAAGCTTCTTCAGAGCAAGGTTTGTTATCGTTTTTGTATTCGTCAGAAGTCCACCATACTGAATCTTCAGAAGCTTCATTCTTAACGAAGAATTTATCTTTAGGAGAACGACCTGTATAGATACCGGTCATTACGTTTACAGCACCCAGTTCAGTTACCTGTCCTTTTTCGAAACCTTCCAACTCAGGTTTAGTTTCTTCAGCGAAAAGTACATCATAAGAAGGATTGTGGAGAATTTCCTTCACGTCGGTAATACCGTACTTGCTTAAATCTAAATTTGCCATTTTTAAATGATTTAAATTGGTTAATTGTATAATGTTATTTTTACTCTCTATTTTGGGAGAAGATGTTTTTCAACATCCCCTTGTCTAAGGCGCTACAAAATTAGTGCTTTATTTTAAAAAAAAGAAGTTATTAGAGAAAAATTTCCGTAATAGTGAAAGATTTATATTTGTGTAACAAAAATGCAATTTACACTTTACAAATATGGAATTTATTTTGTTTCTTTGCAGGTCAGAGTCAATAATATAACAATAGTATAGATATGAAAATCATCAATCTCAGTGAAGGCAATTCTCTCCTGAACCAATACGTGGCAGAATTGCGTGATGTACAGGTTCAGAACGACCGTATGCGCTTCCGCAGAAATATCGAAAGAATAGGGGAAATCATGGCATACGAAATGAGTAAAGCACTAACCTATTCTGTCAAGCAAGTACAGACACCACTGGGAACTGCCACGGCCAGTACGCATGATGACAAAATAGTGATTGCCACCGTATTCCGTGCCGGACTGCCACTGCACACCGGTTTCTTGAATATGTTCGATCATGCCGACAATGCTTTCGTTTCCGCGTTCCGTTTCTACAAGGATGACGAACACCGCATCGTAGATGTACATATCGAATACATCGCCGCCCCCTCTCTGAATGACAAGACTTTGCTTTTAGTCGACCCAATGCTTGCCACCGGCGAAAGCATGGAGCTTGCCTGGAAAGCTTTACTGACGAAAGGCAAACCCGCCCAATTACAGATGGCCTGTGTCATTGCCAGCCAACAGGGAGTGGAGCACATGGCGGAACTCTTTCCAAGTGACGATATCACGCTATGGTGCGCCGCTATCGATCCGGTTTTGGACGAACACAAATACATCGTTCCGGGACTGGGAGATGCAGGCGACTTGTCTTTTGGCGAGAAGCTTTAGCATCCAACAGTCATAAATAACAAATGGTTAGTAACCGGCAGTCTATTCGCTGCTTATTACTAACCATTTATCTTTTCCGACGATATGTCAAAAGTAATTTCCGTTATCGGAAATTTACTTCACTTCCCAAATATCATTGGTCATCAGTAGTTCCTGGAAATTATAATATTTCTTTTTAGCTGAAACTTCCTCTATCTGTTCGTGAACCGCATCATCATAAGTAGGAGCTTCTACATCACGGATGACACCTAATGCAATCGGGAAATCAGGGCCTTCCATCAAAGCCAATTTCAACTGCAACGTGTTGTCCATACAATGGGCATCGTGAATCAGAATATCTTTTTCAGTGATACCATTCTCACCCAACTTCACCACTTTCAGCCCGAAACCTTCCTGCATCAATCCGAACTCCTTGTTCTCGCCAAACAACATCGGTTTGCCATGTTCCAGATAAATCGCATTCTTGGCACGACCTTCCTTATTGTACACAGATTCGTGTGTACCGTCATTGAATATCACACAGTTCTGAAGAATTTCGCAAACCGAAGCACCTTTATGGTTGGCAGCTGCCTTCAACACTTCCACTGTGCCGGGACCATCCGTTGCTACAGCACGGGCAAAGAAACGTCCGCGTGCGCCAAAGCATAATTCGGCAGGATGGAACGGGTCTTCCACTGTTCCGTAAGGAGAGGACTTGCTGACAAACCCACGGGGAGAAGTAGGAGAATACTGTCCCTTCGTCAAACCATAAATACGATTGTTCAGCAGAATCATATTCAAGTCGATATTACGGCGCACAGCGTGAATAAAATGGTTACCGCCGATAGCCAGACCGTCACCGTCACCTGAAATCTGCCAGACCGTAAGTTTCGGATTAACTACCTTGCAACCGGTAGAAATGGCCGCCGCACGACCATGAATCGTCTGCATGGCATACGTATTCATATAATAAGGCAAACGGCTGGAACAACCGATACCCGAGATAACTGCTGTATCATGAGGAGCAATTCCCAATTCAGCCATAGCTTTGTGCAATGATGCCAAGAAGAAATGGTCACCGCAGCCCGGACACCAACGAGGCTGTCCTTTTTTAAAATCTTTTGCTGTATATTCGCTCATAGTTCTTACTTTCTTTACGGTTATTATTTATTTAAAATCTCTGTGAAAGCATCAACTAATTCGCTGACAACAAACGGTTGACCTTTTACTTCATTAAATTGATAAGGAACGAATCCGTCTACTTTCATACGGAGATATCCGGCAAACTGGCCCAGACTCTGTTCGGCCACTACTACCTTCTTATATTTCTTCAGCACTTCCGCCGTATTCTTTGGCAGCGGATTCAAATGTACGAAATGAGCCAAAGCGACTTTCTTTCCCGCCTTATTCATTTCTTCCATGGCCGAATATAAATGACCGTAAGTTCCGCCAAAGCCCACAATCAGAAGGTCGGCGTCGTCCACACAGCCTTGCACCTTCACATCGGGTACAGGGATTTTTGCCACCTTTTCGGCACGCAAGCGGCACATCAGGTCATGATTTTCGGGGTCGGTAGAGATAGCCCCCGTATCACTGTCTTTTTCCAGACCGCCCAAAATGTGCATATAACCCTCCTGTCCGGGACGAGCCCAATAACGCACTCCGGTCTCCGGATTACGTTTATAAGGAGTATAGCTATCTTTCATTTCGGGAGTCACATACGGCGGATTGATGGCCGGATAGCTCGCCAAGTCAGGCAACCTCCATGCACCCGAACCATTGGCAACAAACCCGTCCGTCAGCAGAACAACCGGAGTCATGTGCTCCAGCGCCATCTTACAAGCATCATAGGCAGCATCAAAACAATGAGTGGGAGAAGCTGCAGCAACCACCGGCATGGGAGATTCGCCGTTACGTCCGAACAATGCCTGCAACAAGTCTGTCTGCTCCGATTTGGTGGGCAAACCGGTAGAAGGGCCGCCACGCTGAACATTAACCACCACCAAAGGCAATTCGGTGATTACAGCCAGGTTCATCGCTTCAGATTTCAGACAGACACCGGGGCCTGAAGTAGAAGTCGCTGCCAACGCACCGGCAAATGAAGCACCGATAGCAGTGGCACAACCCGAAATTTCATCTTCACACTGAACGGTAGTCACACCCAACGACTTGTGCTTAGACAACTCATGAAGAATATCCGTTGCCGGAGTGATGGGATAAGAACCGAGGAACAACGGAAGCCCCGCCTTTTCAGCAGCAGCAATCAAGCCGTATGCTGTTGCCTTATTTCCACTGATATCCATATATTTTCCGGGAACCTTTGTCTTTGATTCCACTTTATAGGTGTGGTCTACAGAAGCATGCGTATTATGTCCGTAGTCATAACCGGCATGAATCACTTTAATATTCGCTTCGGCAATAGCCGGCTTCTTTGCGAATTTCTCGCGCAGGAAATTCTCTGCGATTGTCAAATCGCGGTTGAACAACCAGCAAACCAATCCCAACGCAAACATATTGCGGCACTTCAGCATTGATTTGTTATCCATTCCGCTATCTGCCAGACAATCCTTGACCATCTGCGAGATAGGAGCGGCAATCACATCCTGCTTGATACCCATTTCCTCAATGGGATTGTCTGTCTTGAAAGCCGCTTTGTCCAAATCCGATTTTTGGAAACAATCCGTATCAATGATGATACAGGCTGTCGGCTTAGCAAACTTATATTGTGTTTTCAACGCAGCGGCATTCATAGCAACCAACACATCACATTTATCACCGGGAGTAAATACCTTACCGGCACCAATATGCACTTGGAAACCTGATACACCTGTCAATGAGCCTTGCGGGGCACGGATATCCGCCGGATAATCGGGGAAAGTACTGATATCATTTCCCACTGTAGCCGAAATATTAGAAAATATATTTCCGGCTAGCTGCATACCATCGCCTGAGTCGCCTGAGAAACGGACCACAACCTGATCCAACTCCTTGACTATCATTTCATCTGCCATAACTTATAATTTAGGGTTACATTAAATTCATTGCACGCAAAGTTCGGAAAGTCCTGCCAAAAAACAAAATATTCCGTCATTTATCTCTGCGCGATTATCAAAGTGCACAAAATTACAGCAATATTTAATTCCAAACGAAGAAAACAAGCAGATAATTAACTGTTTAATAGCATATAATGCTATCAATATGACATCGGCACGGCATCCCCAAAGTTGACAGATTATTATTCCTACCCACATTCTACAAACAACATGAAACCTCTTCCGGCAAATCAGTAAACCAATACAGGGTTTGAAGACCTCAAAATGACAAAACAATCACCCATCCTGTTATCCATACCTTTTTCTCATATTTTTCATTCTTTCATATTGCCGTTTTAACAAAAAAGGACTACCTTTGCAGGCAAGTTAAGTTGCCCTGGTAGTTCAACGGATAGAATAGATGTTTCCTAAACGTATGTTCTTCCAAACAATGCAAAGGTAGTAAAATTTAGATTTATAGTAAATAAGAAAAGGAAGTTATAACGATAATTATTACATAAGGCTCTGTAGTTCAACGGATAGAACAAGAATTTCCTAAATTTTAGATAGGGGTTCGATTCCCCTCGGAGCTACTTTTCAAGTCCATTCCATTACGGGGTGGACTTCTTTTTTACAGCATTTACAGCAAAAAATAGGTATATTTGCGGATAAAAGTTCTACTATAGTTCTACAAAGATTATGGCTACATTCAAAGCAGAGGTGTACGCTCACCAAAAAAGGGCTGACGGCACATATAATATAAAGATAAGGGTTATACACCAAAAGAGGAAAAAGTACATCCCGACCACTTACTACGTGACAAAGGATGATTTGACACGCACGACTTTCAAATTGAAAAACCAAAAGTACATAGATGCCACCGATGATATGATAAAGAAATACCGTTCCATTTGTGACCGCATGGGGGAACGGCTTAAATCCATGACCGTTGAGCAGGTGGTAGATGCAATCACTAACGACAATGGGGAACACTTCGATTTGGATATAGTGGCTTATGCCCGTCAATACATATTGCACTTAAAGGAAACCGGGCATACAGGCAATGCGCTTTCTTACCAAGTAGCTATTAACAACCTTGTACGCTTTGTTGGCAGGGATAGCGTGAGCATAAAAGAAATCACGGTTAAGTTTGTCAATGATTGGATAAAGTGGATAAAAGAGAATCCGGCACGTTCCAAACCCGAAGCCAATCACGGAGAAAGGGCACAGAGCCTATATATATCCCAGCTAAGAGCCATACACAACCGAGCAAAGAAAGAGTTTAACGATGAGGATGCCGGGCTGATACGCATTCCCTATTCTCCTTTTAAGAGGGTGGAAATTCCCAAAGTTCCAGTTACAAGAAAAAGGGCTATTTCTACGGATTTACTTCGTAAATTTTCGGAGCTGCCTTATTCTTTGATTATGCAACCGGGGACAAACAGGTACAATCTCGCAAAGGATGTCTTTCTTTTGAGTTTCTGCTTAATCGGAATGAATGCGGTAGATTTGTACACTTGTACGGATTTGAAGAAAGGACGAATTACATACCAACGGACAAAAACAAAGAATCGGAGAGCCGACAAAGCGGAAATATCTGTGAGGATAGAGCCTGAACTAAAAGCCCTTATGAAAAAATATAAAGACCATACCGGGCAAAGGGTCTTTAATTTCTACAAGCTGTATTCAAGCGTGGATAGCTTTACGGCTGCAATTAACAAGGGTTTGAAAAAGATTGGTGATGATTTGGGAATAGATGATTTGGAGTTTTACGCAGCACGCCATACATGGGCAACCATTGCAAGCAATGAAGCCGGAGTAGATAAATACACCGTTCACACAGCTCTTAACCACGTGGACGAAAATATGAGAGTGACGGATATTTATATTGCGAAATCGTGGGACAGCATAGATGCTGCCAACCGTAAGGTATTGGATTATGTCAAGCTATCTTTGGATGATGTAACAGAAAAGAAGTATATACCCAAAAATAAGCGTGTTTTGCCTAAGCAAAATTTGTAAGCTGTTATAGTTCAGTGATTTACAAGCCTATTTTTGCTTAGGCAAAATTTTAATAGGTGTTTATCTATCCTCTAAATCTGTATTATCTCTGATAATCAGATAGTTGCAGATTTTGCCTAAGCAAATTGCCTAAGCAAAATGATTTTGCCTAAGCAAAAATTGTAATATTCTGATAATCAAATAAATAGTTATTTTTAAGCCTAAAAATAGCGTTTTGCCTAAGCAAAATTTGCAAATGATTGAAATACAGTGTGTTATAAGCGTTATTTTGCCTAAGCAAAAATATAGCCTTTTTTCGTTTGCCTAAGCAAAATTTGTAAGCTGTTATAGTTCAGTGATTTACAAGCCTATTT
>NZ_CAOOSE010000048.1:0-10755 GCF_948499155.1 uncultured Phocaeicola sp.
GGCAGGGAACTTGCCACGGTGCAGACCGACTACATCCAAAAACTGGAAAGGGAAAGGGAGCGGACGGCATATCTGCAAAAATGGACGGATCGTGCGTGCGGATGGTTCCCGCTTTTCGCCGACGCGATGCGCATGGAGGGGTACTGCCGTTCGGCAGGCTTCACGCCCGAGCAGACGGACCGGCTTTTCACCTTCCAGCCGTTGGAATACAGCGGAAACCTCTACTCCGAAGAGCACAAGAAAAGCCTCTCCGTGACGGACGTCACCGCACAGATGGGGATAGAGCAGGGAGAGAAAGGGAAACGCTTTGTCCTGCGCATCAACGGAAAGAACATCCTCGACTGGTTCAGGGAGCAGTTCGAGAGGCTGCTCCGACGGATACGGCCAACGATACAGCAACCGCAACGGAAAAACAAGGGATTCAAACTGTAATGACTATAAATACTTATGTGCCAACATAAAAAATGCAGGAAATATTATTGCGCTTCCTACATTTTTCATATTTTTGCATTTGAAGAGAGGAAACTCCCTTCAAGACATTTTAGAATTTGAAGAAGCGTTATGCTGAACTCTTGCGAGTGAAAACCTGAGAAATTTTCAAAGATGACAAGAACGGCATAGTGGTTCTCACGCATATAGCGTGGGCTGCTATAACCATATCTGTCATCAAAGGTTTTCTCAGGACCTTCACTCAAAGACGTGGCATGCAGTTCCACGCTTCGTGTTTAATAGAAAACCTTGAGGAGCTGAAAGGTGTACTTAAAAATTAGTTGTATTATGAAAAAAACTTATTTTTTATTTTTGTTGGGATTAATGTCTATTATGACTTTCGGTTTTAGTGCATGTTCCGATGATGACGAAAAAGCCCCCGAATCTTCATCCGCCTTAATAGGTACTTGGGAAAGAATATCTTGCACTTATCAGTATAAGGAAAACGGAGAGATCGTAGATGAAGGCAAAGATGAAGGTAATGATTTGGTTGGTTTTAAATTGGTTTTCAAAGAAGATGGGACATGTAAGAGTGCTGAATACCATACAGACAAATGGGATTGGTTCGATGAAGGTAAATGGAGTTATAGTAATGGAATAATTACAATAACCGACAATAACGAATCAGAATTGATAAAAGTAAAAACATTAACAGACTCTCAATTAATAATCGAAACAACAGATAAATACACAGAAGACGGAATCTTTTATGAAGATTATGAACTCACAGAGTATCGCAAAATCTAATAGGGATTCATCTATATTCACATCGAGCGATAAGTTTCGTAATTTAACAAATAAAACTCTTCAGGAACCTGAAAGTTATTGGAATATCACAATGAAATATTAAATTCAAAAAGTATGAAACTGAAAAAAATATCTATTTTATTCATACTGTTGCCGTTATGCATATTCTTTACAGCTTGCAGCAAAGAGAATGACAACGCCCCGAAACAATCTGAGAACATTATCGATTTTGAGCAGGGAAATATGAATTTTACAGAAGGAGCAGGCGAACAGACATTCTCCTTTACGACAAACACTGCATGGGTAGTAAGCGTAGCTTCCACACGGAACAGGGGAGTCCCTTGGTGCACCGTTGCCCCTACAAGTGGGAATGCAGGTAGCCACACTATAAAGGTCACCACAACCCCAAACGAAACCTATGACGACCGCAGTGTGACAGTCACTTTAAAGGCGGGTGCGGAAGTCAAAAGCTTTGTGGTTTCCCAAAAACAGAAGGATGCCCTCCTGCTTACCAATGACAAGTTTGAGGTGGACCAAGCGGGAGGAACTGTCACAGTAGAAGTGAAATCCAATGTCAGCTATACCGCAACTATCGGTGAGGAATGCAAAGACTGGATAAAAGAGAGCAACAGTACCCGGGCATTGTCCACCACGACAAAAAGTTACACTGTTGCCATGAACGAAGACGGTAAAAAACGTGAGGGAAGCATAATCTTTTCAGACGGTTCCTTAACGGAAACGGTACATATCTACCAAGCTGGTGGTTCCATAATTCTTTTGAGCCAGAACGACTGTCATGTAAGCGCTTCAGGGGAAGAGATTACGGTGGAACTGAGAAGCAATTGTGATTATGAGGTCGTCATGCCTTCTGTAGATTGGATAAAGGAGACCATGACACGCGGCATGTCCAGTCACACACTGCATTATACTGTTGCACCCAATGATTCTTATGACGGCAGGAAAACTGAAATCATATACCGTGACAAGTCGGATAGCAGCATAGCTGACACACTGACCATCCTGCAAGCGCAGAAAGATGCCATCATCATTTCAGAGAAAGAGGTGAAGGTCGGCAGTGAAGGCGGTACGGTTGAAGTGAAAATTGACGCAAACGTGGACTTTGAGATGCAGCTTCCGGATGTAGAGTGGATAAGCGAGACTTCCACCCGTGGATTGTCAACGCATAAAAAGTATTTGAAGATAGCTGAGAATACGGGTGAAACTTCGCGAACAGCAGAAGTTGTTTTCAAGAATACCACCAGCGGGATTGAAGAGACTTTGACCGTCAGCCAGTCCGCCAAAGGAAAGAGGGTGAAGGTTCATGTAGAAAAGGCCGGCACATTGTCTGACTATATTGCAGAATCAGAAAAACTGAATGTTGAGGAACTGGAAGTTTCCGGAAACTTAGGAGGAAAGGACATTGCATTTATCCGTGAAATGGCGGGAACATATAATCACGCCAACACGGAAGGGAAATTGGTTTATTTGGATATGACCGAGGCGAATATCGTAGCGGATGGAGAATATTATCTCCCCAACTCATCAGGAAAGGAGTATTTGCCAACGGAGAACACCATTGGCGAACGTATGTTTACCAGCCGCGGTTTACAGACGATATTACTGCCTAAAAGTGTCACATCAATAGATGACCGTGCTTTTTCCTCGTGCCACTCTCTTAACAAAGTGGTTATCTACGAGAATAGTGTCAAAACGATAGGAATGGCGGCTTTCGAGTATTGCTCCAGTCTTGCTGATATTGTCCTACCAGAAGGTGTGACAACAATAGCGCGCAGTGCTTTTTGGGGTTGTTCCAGTCTTTCCCGTATTGATTTGCCGGAAGGTGTAACAACAATAGGACACAGTGCCTTTTATGGCTGTGAGAAATTGTCAAGTGTCAAGTTGCCCAATAGCCTGACCACCATTGAGGGATTCGCTTTCAGTGGCTGCAATGGACTCACCATTACTATTCCGGACAATGTGGAATCAATGAGTATGCTGACTTTTTCCGACTGTACTGGACTTGATATAACCATACCGGGGCGTTTTTTGACTAAAATAGAAAATCCGATAGGTTCTAACTGCAAAGATGTTCGCGTGACCATCGCAGAAGGAACTACGGTTATTGAAGAATATGCATTTCAGAAACGCCCGGGTATTGTCAGCGTCACGATTCCTGAAAGTGTGACATCGATAGGACATGCGGCTTTTTGGCAGTGCTCGGGACTGACCGATATCATCATTCCCAGCAGTGTAACTGAAATAGGCGATGACGCTTTTAGCAAGTGTACAAATCTTACCAATGTCACACTGCCTGATGGTCTAACTTTCATAGGGGAAGGTGTATTCAGTGGTTGTGTTTCATTGCGTAACATGATTATTCCCGACAATATCCAGTCAATAGGGGGTCGTGCATTCGAGTATTGTTCCCATCTTACAATGACAATACCCGAAACCGTCACTTCAATAGGCAGCCAGGCTTTCAGGAACAATGCAGACCTTTCCATCGCCATGTCCGGAAATCTTTTGGATAATGCTCTTTTCTCTGATTGTGAAAATCTAAGAATAACGTTGTCTAACGGGTCAACGTTTATCAAAGAAAGTGCATTAATAAACTGTAGCGGACTAATAGAGATCCATATTCCCAATAGCGTCTCTTCAATAGGAGCCCATGCATTCTACGGTTGTACCAATCTGAAAAATATCATTATTCCTAATAAGGTGACTTCTATCGAGGAAAGAACGTTTTACGAGTGCAAGGGACTTGTCAGTGTTGTTATTCCCAATAGTGTGAAATCAATCGAGTATGAGGCTTTTAATGGATGTTCAGCTTTGAAAAGCATTGTTCTTCCCGAAGGAATGACATTGATTAAGAAATGGACTTTTGCCGACTGTAGCTCCCTTGTGGATGTTACTTTGCCGAGCACAATGACCACACTGGAGTACGGTGCTTTTGAGAATTGCACCTCCCTTCGCAGTGTGACCATTCCTAATAGTGTAAATACAGTCGACGCTCCATTTTACGGTTGTTCCAGCCTTTCCGACATCAAAGTACCTGACTATCTGTATGAAACCTCCATTTTTAGTGGAACCGGTATTACCGATATCACTGTTCCGGAAGGCACAACGGTAGTCGGCAGTTTTGCAGACTGCACCAAGCTTGCTAGTATTACATTCCCGGAAGGAATCAAGGCACTTACCGACTTTTCCGGTTGCAGTAGCCTTAGAGCCATAGATATTCCGGACGGAGTGTCGGTCATTGGTTCAGCATTGTTCAGAGGATGTGTCAATCTAACCAAAGTCACCATTCCCAATAGTGTTGTTTCATTGGAATGGTTTGCTTTTAGCGATTGCAGTTCTTTAACCCGCATTACCATTCCCAATCATATTGCAACAATAAGCTCAGGTGCATTTTCCGGCTGCTCTCTTCTCACCAATGTCACATTAGGCAGTGGGGTGGCTTCTATAGAAGATATAGCATTCCATAATGCACCGATAAGACAATTGCGATGCTACGCCGTTGTCCCTCCTAAACTGCATGGGGTGGTTGATGGTTCTTTCAGCGCAGATTTGGTTAAAGGGGCTACGCTGTATGTTCCTGCCGGAACTGGTATGGCTTATTCAGAATCAGACTGGAAGATATATTTTGAAAATATTGTTGAGATGGAAGAGTAAGCGAGCACATGAAAGGAGGTGTGTCGTAATGCGCGATGCACCTTCTTTGTGCGTAAAAAAAGAGGTGGGCAATTTTGACACACCCCCTTTGAATTTCTATATCTAAAAGCAAAAAACCAATATCGGGATGACACACTCTAAAAACAGCCCGCTAATTATTACAAAATGATATTGCGTACCCGACTGGTCGGTGCGGTTCTTCCATTATGCGAACAAATTCCGGTAACAAAATGACAAAACGGACACCCCACCGAAAAACAACATTTTTTTCTTTTTTCCTAAACACCTGTCAGTAAAGAACAGAGTATTTGTCAAGGGCGAAGGGTAAAATACCGTACGAACGAAACGAACACAGGAGATTTTTTACCCGGAGAGTGAAACGTTCCCTTACAAATATTTGTTTCTATTTTCTTCTAAATACACTATGTGTATGCAAATTGTATGTCGCATTAATTGTGTTTCATGTTTGTAAAATCATTAAATCTTTGAAAATAAAACAGTTATAAATATAGATATAAATTTAATATATTAACCTAAAGATAACCGTGTATTGCAATACAAAGGCATCTCCGCTTCGGCTAATGATAGCAGGGAATGCCAAATAAATGGAGTTTAATTTAGAGAAACAAAAGAGGGATGGTAAGAAAGCTATTTTCTTCGCAGGAACACGCTTCCTTCCACCCCTTGGGTTTCTCCTTAAAGAAAGGAGGATTAGTCCGATGCAAACTTAATGGAAATAATCAGAATCTGCAAGTCATGTATTTGCTTTTTCTGCGGTGGAGTTCTTTCCGATAAAAGATGAAAACAAGATTAATGAATCATCGAAACATAGAAAAGAGATGAAAAAGAATATTTTGAAAGCAACAGTTGTTGCTGTATTTGCTCTGGTAGCAGGATTTAATGTGTATAACTCTCAAAAGGCTGAGGGAATGATGCCTGATTTAGTATTAGCCGATATCGAGGCCAAAGCAAATACAATTGGATGTGAAACTTCTTATGGAAGTGTTCTTTATTATTGCATTGATTGGAGTGTTGTAACCATTTGCACCTGTGGAACAAGCCATTCACAACATGCAAAAAGTTACTGTCCGGATAAAATGTGCCAATAATGTAAAACATGAGCCTGAACCTCATGCAATAACATGATCTTCAGGCTCTATATTTATGATATATTATGGATAAAAAGAATTATTTCATATTGTTTGTCGTCGGCATCTTAGTGCTTTCTTGTTCTTCTCCCCAAAAAGCGGAACCACTATTTGAGCAACAAAAAGAGTTAACATTTAACACATTAAATGTTGATGAACTTTTTTTTAAGCCTTTGTGTATTGAAGTCTTTGATTCTTTACTATTAGTGTGTGACCCCACAGATGAAGGTATTTATACAGTATTGAATTTGGAAACAAAGAGTATAGTCTGTAAAGGAGGAAGCACCGGGACAGGCCCTAATGACTTAATATCTTCTTGCATTATTGATAAGATAGACAATCACCGATTTCAGGTTATAGATGTATCAAATAGAAAAACTCTTTTATTTGATATTTGGGACATAACAAAGACTGGCCAATTTATTCCTTATGACAATATTTCGTTTGAAGAGATTAGCGATAACAAGGAAAATAGCATACAATTATTATATCAAATCAATGATTCCACATGTGTAGGATTAGGCGCAATAGATGGCGCAAAATATTTACTTCACGGAAATAAAGAGAATAAATATATAGGAGAATACCCCGAACAATCAGCAACTCAGGTCAATCCTTATTGGATACACCAAGGCATATTGCACATAAATAGAGAGCAAAAAATGTTCCTTTACCATAGTCCATTCGGATATTACTGTGAATTAATGTCATTTAATAATGGTCAAATCAATCCTTTGTTTACAGACTTTAAGCCGCATTCGTATAAAGTTGACAATAATGAATGTTTAATAACACCAGAAACACCATGTGGAATTAATAATGCGGAAATAGTAAAAGATGGTGTGTTTTTATTATATTCAGGACAAACAATGAAAGACTCACCCAAAATGGCTTTTTATTGTGAAAAGATATTGTTCGCAAATTTATCAGGAGAGCATAAAATTGAATATAAATTAGACAGAATGGCATCTATGATGGCTATTGACGAGCTTAAACACAAAATATATGTTATATCAGTGAATCCACAAACATACGAATTAGAATTAGGATATTATAAATATTGAAATCATGGGAAATCTATATTTATTATTAGCCGCATTTTTATTACTATGTGTATCATGTAAAAATACAAAAACAGACAATAACAATATTGCAGAAAAAATCTGTTTGAATTTTATAGAGAAAGATAAGAATTTGATAATACCCGATTCCTTAAAAAATTTAGTAGATGGAAATTTGTTTAATATTAATAATGTATGTGATTCAGGCATTATGTTGATACATACTTTAGACATAACTTGTGGTGGTTGTGTAAAAGCGTTAGATAATCTATCTGAATATTTTGCAAAATTAGACAAAAATCATAATATAAGAACTATAATTATAGCATCTAGTGCATATATGGAAAATGAAGTTGAAAAATATTTTTTCAATTATCCTTACCCAATATTATTAGATAGTTCTGAGAACTTTAAGATAAAAAACAAAATAATTCGTGATGACATTTTATGTTCTTTCTTAATTGAAAACTCTAAAGTTTTAAAGGTTGGAGACTTAAAAGACCAGACATTCAGAGAGGAGCTAATAGATTACATTTCAAAAAAAAATCATGAAAATAAGAAAGAATAAAAAGAAATTTTAGTTGTAACATTTGTTCTGATTAGAAGATATAATGTTTACAACCTTTAGAGGCTGAAGCAATGTCTGGCTTGGTAATATTGATTATGCAAAATATTTTCCAATAAAATACCTCATACTTCTTTCAAATCGTTTAAGGTAAAAAATTATGAGAAGTAATGTCTGTTTAATTATTATATTATCCACTATCTGTTTTAGTTCGTGCTGCCGGGAAAAGGATTTAAGATATTCCCTGAATGCCGCAGGCGAAAACCGAATAGAACTGGAAAAAGTACTGGAACATTATAAAGATAGTGGCCTTAAATATGATGCTGCATGTTTTCTCATAAAGAATATGCCGGGATATTATTCGTATGCAAAAAGTTCCGGTCTGGACAGTTTGAGAAAAATACAATCCGTCATATTCCATAAAAAACATTTTCCTCGTGATTTGCAAGACAAATGGAGTAAGTTCTCCTACAAGAGCACGCCCAAGGTGTATGACTGCCACGCTATAAAGGCTGAGTATTTAATTGAAAATATAGACTTGGCCTTTGCTGCCTGGCAGAAGAGACCGTGGCGGCACTCTCTTTCATTTGACGAGTTCTGTGAATGGATATTGCCTTATCGCATAGGGGACGAGCCGTTGGAAAACTGGCGAAAGGTTTTTTATCAAAAATATTCGGCTGTACTTGATTCTTTATATAAAGGCAATGATATGATGGTAGCGGCAGACTCGTTAATCAGGTTTGTAAAACGAGAAAGCGGCTATGTATATTCTGATGAATTAAGCCTGCCTCATCTGGGAGCCCTGTTTTTGCAAAAGAACTGTGTCGGATATTGTCGGGAGAGTTGTGACTTGTCTGTATATGTCCTCCGTTCGGTGGGCATACCTGTTGCCACGGATTTCATTATAAGTGCTCCCGAAGCACAAGGTGGCCATTCCTGGAATGTTATAAAGAATGGGACCGGAATAATCCCTTTTGAATATGATGAGGGAAAGGTTACTCAAGGATATGATGACAAACGCTTAAAAGGCAAAATATACAGACAGTGTTTTGGCAAACAGAAAAAGGATATAATGGACAGGTCGGAGATACCCGCTATCTTAAAATTTCCCTACATAAAGGATGTCACCGGTGAATATTTCGGCGAAAACAGTGTGGAAATAGAAGTAGATGAGACTGAATGTGGACAATATGCCTATTTGGGAGTCTTTTCTTTTCCGGGCTGGAAGGCTATAGATATGGCGTTACACCAAAATGGGAAAGCCATGATAAACAATATAGAGCCTGATGTCATTTATGTACCTTTGGCTTCTAATCATAATGGAAGTGTGTTTCATACAATAGGATTCCCTTTCTGGCTGACAGATAAAGGATTAAAATATTTCCAGCCTGAGAAAGAAGTAGAAACCGTTGAATTATTCCGAAAATATCCGCTCCGAAAATGGACGCGTTTCCATATCAGTGAAATCATAGGAAGCCACTTGGATGTTTCAAATTCTTTGGATTTTCGACAGAGTGAGTTACTCTATATGGTTGCTGACACACCGAGAGTGAATTATAATCAAGTGATATGCCATCCCCCCAAAAAATACAGGTATGTGCGATATCAAGCAGCTGCAGATAAACCTGCACGCATTGCAGAGCTAATGTTATTTCGTTCAGAAGAGGACACGGTAAATCTGCCTTTTAAGATTATAAACGGAAGTGAGCCGTGTAAAGGAAATGAGAAAGAAGTAAAAGAGAATATTTGTGACGGAAACTATCTGACCTATTTTCTTTCAGACGAAAAAGGAGGCTATGTAACTTTAGACCTCGGCAAAGATGAATGGATAAAAAAAATAGTTTATGTGCCACGCAATGATGAAAATTTTATCAGTATAGGACATGAATATGAATTGTTCTACCAAAACGGACCGGACGGCTGGATATCTTTAGGCAGGAAAACGGCAACGGAACCCCGGTTGGTTTATAACAATGTCCCCAAAAACGCGCTGCTTTGGCTGCATAACCTATCTGCCGGCAAGGAAGAACAGGTGTTCTATATGCAAAATGGGCAACAAATATTCTTAAACAAATGGTAGGAAAGGTGAAAAAGCTGAAAAGAATAACGGACCGCCTGCTGTCTGTCGCTTTCTATATATGCATATTGATAATAGGATGGCTGGTGTTACAAATAACCTGTTTCACGACCTTTACCATCCCGTCTGATTCAATGGCTCCCACCCTGCAGGCGGGCGACCGCATATTGGTGAACAAATGGATAATGGGAGCCCGCATCTTCAATATCTGGGATGCACTGGAAGACAAGGAGGTGAAGATTCACCGGTTGCTGGGAGTCGGAAAGATTAAGCGCAATGATGTGCTGGTCTTCAATTTCCCTTATCCTGCCAAGAAAGACTCCCTGGCGATGGACGTCATGCTGTATTATGTAAAACGCTGTATCGCCCTGCCGGGAGATACGCTGGAAATAAGGAACGGATTCTATAGGATACGCGGGACAGAGGAAGAATTAGGAAATATGGCCGCCCAAAGACGCATCTCCGGCCTGACGGAAAACGATTCACGGGGAGTGGTTATGGAGAGTTTTCCGTGGAGCAAACGGTTGGGATGGACGATAAAGGAATTCGGTCCATTGCCTGTCCCGGCAGAAGGACAAGTGGTATCATTGGATAGCATCTCAATATTATTTTATCAACATATCATAAGGTACGAACAAAAAAAGGAACTTTCATTGAGGGATAAACTTATTTACTTGGGCGACAGCCTGATAAGGGAATATCGGTTTAGGGAGAACTATTACTTCGTATCGGGCGACAACATGGAGAACTCCCGCGATTCGCGGTATTGGGGACTGCTGCCCGAAAGCTACATAGTGGGAAAAGCAACAAGAATATGGAAATCGAAAGACCCTGCCGACGGACATATCCGCTGGAACCGGGTATGGAAAAGAATAAAATGAAACATATAAATAAAATAATGGCAAGTGGAATTTGTCTATTTATCACCTGGCTCTTCATTTTTGCCGGTGCGGTGGAAGCGGTATGGGGGCTTGCACAGGTATATGGCTTTACCGC
>NZ_CAOOSE010000049.1:0-10656 GCF_948499155.1 uncultured Phocaeicola sp.
TGCCGAGCTTTTTAAAAAAGATGGTGATGTTTTTAAAAAACTTCCCGATCTTTTTTGAAAACACACCGACCTTTTTTGAAAAGTTCAAGGTCTTTTTGCATCATTCAGTGTGGGTTGCCTGTTTTTTTCAATGTGCCCATAGGCATCGGTCTACACATACGGTGGCATCAGCCTGCACGTATATACGCGTAAGCCTACACGTATATATGCATCGGGCTACACGTACGTACGCATCAGCCTACATATATATGTTATCGGGAGGGATAAACTATCGGTAATCTGTCGAAGGGGATAAACATGACAAGTTCCCGGGGAACTAAGCTTTTCAATTAAATTTAAATTAACAGCACAAATATATAACAATTTTAATATATACAAGGGATCTATTGAAAAATATATTTAATGCACCTTGATTTTTAACATTTGAGATATCAATAGCACCTTATTTAAAGAAGGAACCGATAACTTTCACGGAACTTCCTTGAAATGATTTATATTGTTTTTTCATCGGCTATTCACCGCTTGTTTGGTAGCCGGTAGAAAACAGGTACATCTATTTATCACCACATCTTATTCATTACCAGTGACCTGCGGTGTAAGAACGTCCGTAATGTCCCTTAACTGGTATGTGGGCGGTGGAACGGAGCATGCCGCACACTTGCTGCATCTGTGTTGCGGTGATGCTGCGCTGGCCCTTGAAGTATTCGGTCAGCAGGCCGTCGCCTTCGGCTGCCGACCAGTCCGAACGGCTCACGGAGGCATAAAGCGATGCCTCGTGCATCAGGTCTTTCGAACGGATGTTCTGTCTGTTGGTGCTTCTCACTTGGTATTTCTTTTTTTTCCCGCCAATGTCCGGTGATTCATAGATGTCAAATTGAATGTCTGACATGATGTGTGATGTATTTATCTAACTTATAGGCTGCTATCGTGCAAACATCCGGAAATTTCCGTTGCTTCACCTGGGTGACGAGCCGGATTTTTCGAACATCCTGACTGACCGTTTTTTGGGGGGGCGAAAGTTCTGTCACTGTATAACGCTGGTTTATAGCGATATGCGGTGATGGATTTCGGTAGAAAATAGATAGAAACCGAAAAACAAATCCCATTTATACACGCCACAACGATGATTCTTCTATTACCAACCCTTTAGAGGGATATTGAAAACCAGTGACATAGCTACAGCGACAGTTCCCCGGGAACTTGGGTAAAATAAAAGACGAACTATTTTTTTTGATAAATTATAAAAAGGATATTCGGTTAGAATATCGGCCTTTTTGCTGTTAACCTATAATATCTATTAATAAAATGTTTAAGTATGAAAATGAACCTTTTGTGGAATCGCAAGATGACTTATTCCATGAGTTGTCTTAAAGTTGTGGGCATAGGCTGTTCACTGCTATGTCTGGCTTCAGTAAATGCTGCTTCGGAGACACTGGACAGCGCTCCTCTTCCGATTGTATTACAGGAGAATACAATCAAAGGAACGGTGTATGACGCACAGGGAGAAACCTTGATAGGTGTTTCCATCTTGATCGAAGGAAGTATGGTGGGAACAGTAACGGATTTTGACGGAAACTTCGAACTGGCTGCACGCAAGGGGCAGGTACTGGTGATATCTTATATCGGATATCTCACCCAGAAGGTAACTGTGGGCAATTCGCCATTGAAAGTTATATTGAAAGAAGACACGCAACAACTGGATGAAGTGGTGGTAGTGGGTTATGGTACTACATCGAAGCGTAAGACCACTTCGGCCGTATCGCAGGTGAAGGCCGATGAATTGTCCAAGGTTCCTGTACCTAATATTACACAGAGTCTGGCGGGACGTGCACCGGGATTGATCGTTACCCAGTCGGGAGGTGGTGTCAATGCCAAGGCGTCCATCTCTATCCGTGGTGGTGGAACACCTCTTTATGTTATCGATAATATTATTTGTGAAGAACGCGATTTTCAAAACCTGAATCCGGAGGACATCGATCAGATGTCTATTCTGAAGGATGCTTCTGCAACGGCTGTGTATGGTGCCCGGGCTGCCAACGGTATTGTTATGGTAACCACAAAGAGTGGAAAGACGGGAAAGCTGAACGTGGACTACAGTTTTAACTATACATTGAGCCAGCCTGCCGACTTGCAGAACAAAGTTGATGCCTATACGGCGGCAAGTTATGTGAACCGAGGTTTGGAGTATGATGGACGTGCGCCGCAATACACTCAGAAAGATTTGGACCTTTTCCGTAACGGACAGGATCCGCAAGGGCATCCCAATGTGGACTGGCAGGATATCACCATGCGTACGTTCGCTCCCGAAATGCGCCATAATCTGACCCTGACAGGGGGAGGCGAAACCATGAAGATTTATACAGGATTGGGGTATTATAATCAGGAATCTATTTACCGGACTAACTCCAATAACATGCAGCGTTATAACTTCCGTACCAATCTGGAGGCGAACTTGAAGAATATCGGTCTGAAGATGGTAGCCGGGGTAGATGCTTACATTGTTGACTTGAACGAACCTGCTACAGCCAGCGGACGAGGCTATTACACCACCTGGTCGCACATTCAGAACAAGAAACCATGGGAAGCCGCGTACAATCCGTTCGGACAGATTTACAGTGGTACGACGGACAATGCACTTGTCGATATCAGTGATCAGGGCGGTTATTACAAGGAATCCAAATCGTCCGTACGGGGTAACCTGAACTTGGAATGGGCAGTACCTTGGGTGGAAGGATTGACGCTGAAGGCGTTGGGAAGCTATACGATAGCCAATGACCGTAACAAATCGTGGAACAAATCGGCACAGACTTACGATTGGGAAGGGAATCCGGCTACTTCCAACAAACCCAGTCTGAGCAAGGCAACTTATTACCATCGTAATTTCAACACACAGTTCTTTGCCGATTATCTCAGGACATTTAAAGATGTGCATACAGTGGGGGCTACGTTCGGTATCGAAGCGAGCGGACAGGACTACGACAATTCCGGACTGTCGCGCAAAGAATATATCTTCGACGTCGATCAGATAGGTTCCGGACCGGTAGATACGGCAGAGAACTGGTCGAGTGAAGGAGTGGGGTATCGTCGCGCTGCCTTGATCGGTCGTGTGAAGTACGATTATGCAGCCAAATATATGGTGGAAGCCAATGTTCGTTACGACGGCAGTGACTACTTCCCGTCGGGCGAGCGCTGGGGCGCATTCTTCTCAGGTTCTGCGGCATGGGCCGTTTCCGAAGAGAACTTCTGGAAGGAATGGAACATGGACAAGATCTTTGACCAGTTCAAGTTGCGTGCTTCGTATGGTGAAATCGGTCAGGACTTCCTTGACCTGAACGGTGACAATGTGGCCGACCGCTTTGCATACATTTCTTCTTATACTTTATATACTCGCGGCGCCTATTTGGGTGAAAAGTGGCATCCGAGTTTCGCCGAAGGTTCGCTGATCAGTCCGGATATGACTTGGTACACCACCAAGGACTTTAATATCGGAGTGGACTTCGCTTCACTGAACAGTCGTCTTTCCGGTTCGGTAGATTACTTTGCCAAAGTGACTACCGGTTATTTGGCTACGCCTTCCAATGTGGGATATACTTCTCCGTTGGGTAAGAATCTGCCTGTGGTAAAATCGAACGGCGAGAGCATTCGCCGCGGTTTTGAGTTCGTATTGCAATGGAAAGACCGGATCGGTGATTTGCAATATGGCATCTCTGCCAATATGACTTATTATGACGACCGCTGGAATATCAACCCGAACGAAGCGGAAACCAGTGTGAAGAATCCTTATAAGCGCGGAACGCAGGTGGGAGCCTATACAGGAACATATTATAAAAACCTGGGATATTACACCGATTATCTGGATGTATTGAACAATCCAAAGCGTAACGGTTCCACTAACCTGATGGCGGGTGACTTGAAATACTATGACTTCAATGGTGACGGTAAAATTGACGGTGATGACCAGTATCGCATGGGAAACGGAAGGAATCCGAGATCTAACTACGGTATCAATGTTGATATGAGCTACAAGGGATGGTCGTTCAACATGCTGTGGCAAGGCGCAACCAACTATAATATCTATGTGGATGCTATCCTGATGGGAGGCAATAGCAACTATCTGCCTGTCATTTATGACTTCCAGACAGACATCTGGGCACCAGACAACACGAACTCCCTCTATCCCCGTCAGCATGCGTCTGCCGGATTCAACGGCAGCAACAACTTCGTGGGTACGGATTTCTGGCTGGTCGATGCACGCTATATCCGTTTGAAGAACATGTCCATTGGCTATGACTTCAAGCACAAGTTGTTGAAGAACGTAGCCTGGATGACCAAGTGTAATCTTTCTTTGGCCGGTTATAATCTGCTCACGTTCAGTCCTGCCAAGAAGTGGGGATTCGATCCGGAATCCGGTTCCAGCGGTAACGGATATACGTATCCTATTTCGCGGGTTTATACAGTAAGTCTGAACATCGGCTTCTAATAGTATCATTAATATTCAAAATGAAATGAAAGTCAATATGAAAAACAAGTATATATTACCTATCTTGATGATGGGAGCTGCCGGTTTGCAAAGTTGCAGTGATTTTTTGGATACCAAACCTACGGAAGGTTTTCCCGAAACAGTGGTTTGGGATACACAAAGTACGGTAGATGCGTTTGTTATTGGTAATTATGGAAATGCTTACGGACTGTACGAAGCTTTCTCTACCTGGGATAAAACATTCAGTAACAACATGGTAAATTGCCGTGCTGCTTGTCCCGGTGAGGTGCGTGGACTGATGGAAAACACTTACGGATGGGGGCTGAACGACCGGTTTACTGCTATTCGTAACTGTAACCTGATCATCGAGAAGATGGCGGAATCCAAGCTGGCCGATGCTCATAAGACGCAGTTTGTGGCCGAAGCCAAGATGATGCGCGCCATGATTTATTACGATTTGGCACGTAAGGGTGGACGGTACATTTGGGTGGATCGTGTGTTGACCACGGAAGACGAGTTTAACCTTCCGCTGACTAAGGATATTACGGAGAGTTATCAGCATGTTCTGACAGACATCCGTGAAGCCATTCCGGGCTTGCCCGAAACAGCCGTTAGCGGGCGTTTGACCCGCAATGCAGCGTATGCATTTCTTTCAGAAGTCTGTCTGACCGCTGCCGCTTATACCGATGATGCCGCTACTTTGCAGTTGAATGGAAAGAGTTTGTATCAGGAAGCTATCGATGCTGTGGATGCCTTGCAGGGATTCTCGCTCGATCCCAATTATGAGGATATGTTCAATCAGAAAGGTGCCTACTCTTCTCCCGAAATCATTTTGGCACACTATTGGAGCAAAGATGCTACAACCGTGCAGGGTACCGACATGATTAACCTGATTCCCAACTTGCTGAACAGCAACCTGTCCATTACCAATTGCGGTCCGTTGTTCAAGAATTCGGATATTTTTGAATGTTGGCTGGACCATACTCCCAGCCAGAATCTGGTGGACGATTATCTGGTGATAGACCAGGCAACCGGTAAGGCTGTACGATGGGACGAGGCTTCCCAGTTTGTCAATAATACCCGTCCGTTGAGCCGTGAGGAGGCCATTGCCAAAATAGACCACAAGGAAGAGGCGGAGTTTGACGGAGGAGAGTACTTCAAGGCATTCGAGGTGACCACCCCTGGCATGAGCATCAGCGACCTGATGTACCAGCATCGCGACAAGCGTTTCGACGCTTCCATCGTACATGACGGCTCTGTCTTTCTGGGTGAGAACATCACGACATATTCGCATGGAAACATGAGCCGCTGGGCTTCGCAGCGTTATGCTTCGGACCACGTGCCTTTGACCAACTATAATATGCGCAAGTATATTTATACAGAATGGAGTCCGCGTCCTTTCTACAATGTTTATACGGATTATCACAAGATTCTGTTCCGCTACGGACGCTCGTTGCTGAACAAGGCTGAGGCTCTTCTTCGCTTGAACAAGGTGACGGAAGCTGTGGCTGTATTGAACCAGACTCGTGTGACTCATGGAGGGCTGCCCGCTTCCGAAGCAGTTACCTTGGCAGAGGCTTGGGAAGATTATAAAATAGAACGTCGCGTGGAACTGTTCTGGGAAGGTGATTGGTATTTCAGTCTACTCCGGTGGGGAAAGTACGGTAAAGAGGCCAATGATGGGAAAGCACCGGGCAGTGTCATCGACGAACTGACTGAGCCGGCTACCTTCATTGAGATCAAGACCGATCGCACGGCGGCTTATGTGGGTAATGTGCAGTTGTCTAATGATACACGCAGGTTCGATGTGCGTTCTTATTTGTTCCCGATTACTAAATCTGTCATTCAGGCCAATTCGGCTATCAATGAGTCAGACCAGAATCCGGGATGGGAATAATTGTATTAACTTTATAAAATAGAAACAGGATATGAAAAAAATAACATTCTCAACCCTTAGATGGGTGCTTTTACTGGTTTGTCTTCCGCTTGTGAGCGCGTGTGATTGGGAAGATCTGCCCGCATACGAAGAGGCGGAGATCAGTGCGGTCCAGTTGTATTATCGTTGGGCCAGTGATGAAAAAGATCCCATAACACAGGAACCTATCGTGAAAGAACAGCGTTTGAATGTCAGCAGTGATGTGAATTCCGATGCCGGGGTTATCCAGCTTACGGTGACTGTGCCCGATGCCGGAGGCGATTTTACGGAGGCGGTACGTGCCGAAGTATCTACTAATCCATTGTGGGGACAGGTTACTGTATCGACAGCTGCCCGGATTACTCCGATTGACGGAACAGCCGCTCTGGGCACTCCCGATGACTGGAGCGGTGAGCGGAAATTCAGTGTGAGAGCAGCTGATGGAAATACTAAGATTTGGACTATCAAGATTGTTCAGTTTAATAAATAGCGAGGCAACCGTACTGAACTGAAATTGTTTTAATGTAGAAAATTGTGTAATACCTGAGTTTGTGAAAATTCAGGTATTGCTTTTTATGAGTTAGAAGTTAGAGTATTATAATATAATCCATTATTTTTATCCTCTGAAATGGAAAACCACTTAAAAATAGACTATACGATGAAAGTTTATTTATCTTTTATTTTCTTTTTATGCTTGGCCTGTGTCATGCGGGCGCAAACACAGCAGAAAGATACCCTGTTTGTTTCTGATTACGGTATTCACCCTTATTCTTATGAAAATCAGACGGAACGAATGCAGTCTGTGATAGAGGATTGCAAGAAATTCAAGACTAAGGTGCTGGTGTTCGAGAAGGGGCGGTACGATTTCTGGCCCGAAGGGGCGGTGCGCAAGGAATATTTCATAACCAATACCTCTACCGAACAAGAATGCCCGTCGAAAGTGAAGACCATCGGGCTGTTTTTTGAGGGGGTGGAAGGATTGACTATTGAGGGAAATGATGCAACGCTGATGTTTCATGGAAAGATGACTATGATTGCCATGGCGCATTGCCGGCAGATGGAACTGAAAAACTTGCACTTGGATGCAGAGCGTCCCGGAGGATCGGAGATGACCTATACGCGGGTGGAAGGACAGGGAGTGGAGGTCAGTTTCCACCGGGATTCCCGTTACCAGATAGTCGGCGGGAAGATTCACCTGTATGGCGAAGGGTGGCGCTCCAACAGGATACATTGTATCGAATATGATCCGCAAAGCGAACATTTCTTTTATAGCCATGGGTGGAACAGCCTGGCTTCGTCCGAAGCCGAGGAAGTGGCTCCGGGGGTGGTCCGCTTTGCCACACCGACAGATTTCCAGCCCACAGTGGGCAATACATTGACTGTGCGCGATATCATCAGAGACCAGGTGGGAATGTTCATTTACGAGAGCCGGGATGTAACATTGAACCGGATGGGGGTACACTATATGCATGGATTGGGGATAGTGAGCCAGTATAGCCGGAATATTACAATGAATAAAGTGGAATGTATGCCGCGTCTGGACAGCGGACGGATCTTGGCATCATCGGCAGATTTTATGCACTTCTCGGGATGCAGTGGCAAAATCAATATCTTGAATTGCCGGTATGCCGGAGCGCAGGACGATCCGATCAATGTCCATGGGACAAACCTGCGTGCAGTCCGCAAAGTGAATGCGCAGACACTGGAATTGAGATTCATGCACGGGCAAAGCTATGGGTTTAACGCTTATTTCGAGGGAGATACGGTGGCATTTGTCAAGGCTTCCACAATGGAACGTTTTGCTCCGGCTGTGGTTAAATCCGTTAAACGGTTGACCGACAGGACACTGGAAGTGGCGTTCGACCGCACGATACCCAAGGCTCTGGAGTTGAATCATGACTGTGTGGAAAATATGAGCTGTACTCCCGAAGTGGAGATCCGTCATTGCCATTTCACCCGGACCAGTACGCGCGGAACCCTGATGACCACCCCACGGAAAGTGGTGATAGCCGACAACACTTATTACAAAACCGGAATGAGCGCCATTCTGATAGAGGGTGATGCGGAAGGCTGGTATGAGTCGGGACCGGTTAAAGATATCTTGATAGAGAACAACACGTTCATCGACTGTGCCTACAACGGCGGACCGGGGAATGCGGTCATAGCTTTGCACCCGTCGAATACGGTAGTGGATGCCAATCGCCCGGTGCACCGTAATGTGCGTATTGTTGGTAACAGATTCCGGACATGGGGCAATCCGGTGCTTTATGCCAAAAGTACAGAGGGGCTTCTGTTTAAAGACAACGAGGTGGAACCGGTGTCCGGTATGGAAGTTGTAGCGAAGGAGCAGTTCATTCTGAACGGATGTAAGGACGTGGAAATAAAGAATAATGTTTTTGCAGAACCGTTTTCGAAAGATGCCATCCGTTTTGAGAACATGAAAAAGAAGTATAAGAAATGAACATGAAATGATTTATGACACATTCTCCGTCTTCTTCCCGTTTGGCTTCGCTCGATATTTTGCGTGGCTTTGATTTATTTCTGCTGGTATTCTTCCAGCCGGTGTTGGTTTCAGTCGGCAGGCAGGCCGACCTGCCTTGGCTGAATGCCGTACTTTATCAGTTTGATCATGAGGCTTGGACCGGATTCCGCTTTTGGGATCTGGTGATGCCGCTATTCCTCTTCATGACCGGCGCATCCATGCCGTTCTCGTTTTCCAAGTACGTCGGACTGCCGGACAAGCGGGCGGTGTGGCGGAAAATTATTCGTCGCTTCTTGCTGCTGTTTCTGTTCGGTATGATCGTACAGGGCAACTTGTTGGGGCTGGATCCACAGCACATTTATTTCTATACCAATACCTTGCAGGCCATTGCCAGCGGCTATCTGATTGCCTCCGTCCTGCTGCTCTATGCTTCGCCACGGATGCAGGTGGCCCTTACTCTCGGCCTGTTGCTGGTCTATTGGCTGCCCATGACCTTCTGCGGCGACTTCACGCCCGAAGGGAACTTTGCCAATCGGGTGGACCGGATTCTGTTGGGGCGTTTCCGGGGTGATCCGTCTTATACATGGATATGGAGCAGCCTGACATTCGGAGTGACTGTGATGCTGGGTACTTTTGCGGGACGTATCATGAAGGATGGGAAAAATGACCGGAAGAAGGTAGTTCGCAACTTGTTTATAATAGGTCTGTCCTTGATGGTTGCCGCCATTTTATGGAGTTTCCAGATGCCGGTTATCAAACGCATTTGGTCAGGTAGCATGACGTTGCTTTCGGGAGGTTATTGTTTTCTGCTTATGGCTGTCTTTTATTATTGGATAGACTATAAGGGACACAGCAAGGGATTGGGATGGCTGAAAATATATGGCATGAATTCCATCACTGCCTATCTGTTGGGAGAAGTGGTTAATTTTCGTAGCGTAGCGGCTTCTGTCAGTTATGGGCTGGAACCGTATCTGGGGAATTATTATGGGGCATGGCTTACTTTTGCCAATTATTTGATTCTGTTTTTTATACTTCGGATGATGTATAAAAGTCAGGTGTTCCTGAAGATATAGAAGAGGTCTATTGGGGCATGTGCTTAAATAGGATTTATCAGCCTGTCTAACGCTACTACCGTATACCCCTCTTTTTCTATAAAGTCCAGCACCTGTACCAGCAACCTGTCACTGTCGGGCATCCGGTCATGTAGCAGAAGGGTGGAGCCTGGAACAAGTTGTTTCTTGATGCATTTTGTCGTGCGCCGTGTGGTGCATGACACCGTGCCGATGAAAACGGGGTCTTTTCTGACGGAGTTGGGCGAGTCGCTCGTACCGATTATCCGCATGATGGATGTGTGGGGCAACGAACATCGCGGAATGTTCGACGAAATGGGCAATATCTGTGTGGCAGGCATCGAATAGAAGATTCCGAACGACGAGGTGGCGGCTATGGTAGCAAAATCCTCTACTTGTTGAAAGAGAAATTTCCCAACTGCCAGCTTGTCTTGGATATGGAACAGGTGGCGGACACATCGGCCGGCAACCCGGAGCAGCGCAGACGCCGGCTGAAGTTCTATTGGCCAACCAAAAAGAGATTGATTTTAGAGAATTTCGCCGGAAATATTAACTTTGTGATAATATTCATAAAGGCATAAGTAAAGAGGGTATTCTTTGTATTGATAAAGGGTGGTATTATTAAGTATATTTATCCCTATCTGGAGGATAATTTATACCTCTTCCATCCTTTCCAGTTCCCATCCGCAGAACTGCATCACAATGCAAT
>NZ_CAOOSE010000050.1:0-10488 GCF_948499155.1 uncultured Phocaeicola sp.
CTATTTTAAATTCAGCAACCTGCTGAGCAGGCTTTTTTCCTTCGTGACGACGGATGCCGTCCCCGTCATGGTCTTGATTAAAGGCAGTTCTTTGCCATAGCGGGTGGTCAGTCCCTGCGGCAGTGCTATTTCCAGTACAAACCTTCCCTGTTCGTCGGGCACGGGGGAGATGGACTCCACACTTCCCTCTACGGTTCCGAACTCCTGTTCCGGAAACGCCGGCAACCGGATGATAACTCTTTGCCCTATCTGCACTTTCCCTATTCCCTCCATGGGAAGCAGGGCTTTTCCCACGGGCAAAGCGGCAGCGTGCGGAACTATGACAAACATGGTCTCTCCCGCCTCCACATTCTGGTTTCTTTTCCACAGTTGCATGAACGCCACCGTCCCCTCCACGGGGGCTGTCAGCAGATAGCTTTTCTCCCATTCCCCCAAGGCGTTGAAAAGCCCGGCCACGGTGTTGGCCACCTCCGTCTCATACGTCCTGCTTTCCTGCATGTGCTGCAGGTAATTGTTCCATGCAAGCAGACAGGAGGAATACGCCGCCTGCACGCTTCCCAGCTCCGGGATACGGTGGAAAAAGAGTGTTCCCACCTGTTCGGTGCGGCTTCCGCCCTGTTTCCACTCCTTCATCCGTTCCCTCAATTCGAACAGGTCTTCGGTTTGCGCCACATTCTCTATCACCCCCAGTATGTCGCCCTTGCCGGCAGCCTGTCCGTTGGCGGTATACAGCTGTTCTATCCTGCCCGCGCTATGCGCCATGATGTAGGCGGGCGGGGGCTGCGTGGTGAGTGTGAACTCCGTCTCCACCGTGTCGGGATAGCTGAAGCAGGCACTGCCGGCAAGGACGACGACCATTATGCCCAGCAGCACGACAATCCCATAGCGGAGGATGGCGGGCGGAATCCTGCCCATCACCTCCTGCACCTCCTCACTGCGCAGTTCAATCTCACTGTGTGTCCGTTCCTCGTCCATGCCGTCCTCCTTTCCTTAGTTCCCAAGTTCCAGCTGGTTCTTCACCAGCCGGTAGTACAGTCCACGTTTCTCCGTCAGTTCCCTGTGTGTGCCCTCTTCCGCCACCTTCCCCTTGTCCAGCACCACAATCTTGTCCGCGTCGCGCACCGTGCTGAGACGGTGCGCCACCACCACTACGGTCTTTCCCCGGTAGAACTCGTGCAGGTGTTCCATTATATCCTTCTCGTTGTTGGCATCCAGGGCGTTGGTCGCCTCGTCAAAAAAGAGGAATTCCGGATTCTTGTAAACGGCCCTTGCTATCAGCAGCCTTTGTTTCTGTCCCTGGCTGAGCCCGTTCCCCTCCATACCGATTCTGGTGTTATAGCCCAGCGGGAGAGAGTCAATGAATTCCCTTATATTGGCCACGGTTACCGCATGCCTCAGCCGTTCGGTGTCCGGCTGTTCGGTTCCTATGGCAATGTTGTTTGCAATGGTGTCGGAAAAGATGAATCCGTCCTGCATCACCGCCCCGCTCTTTGCCCGCCACAGGTGCGGGTTTATCATTCCAAGCGGGGTCTCTCCCAGCCTGATGCTCCCCTTGCCGGGCGTGTAGAAGCCCAGCATCAGCTTGACCAGCGTGGTCTTTCCGCTACCGCTGGCACCCACGATGGCGGTCACCTTGTGTTGGGGGATGCTCAGGCACACGTCCTCCAGCACGTAATCCCGGTCAGCGCCGTCATAGCTGAAGGACACGTGGCTGAGCGTGATGTCCCTGTTTTCGGGCAGGGCGGAGAGTCTGGAGGCCATCTCCTGCTCCTCGTCCTCCTTCCCGTGTATCTCATTGAGCCTTTCGAGGCTGATTTTGGCATCCTGCAGTTGCTGTGCGAACCCGATGAACGACGTGACCGGGCCGTTGAGCTGCCCGATGATGTAGGTCAGCGACACCATCATGCCCAGTGTCATCTGTCCGTCCACCACAGCCCGGGCAGCGATGAAGGAGATGATGATGTTCGTGGTCTGGTTGAAGAACACGGAGCCCGTCTGCTGCACCTGTCCCAGCGCAAGCCCCCGGATGCTGATTTTGAACAGTCTCACCTGAATCCTTTCCCACTGCCATCTTTTCTGCTTCTCGCAGTTGTTCAGCTTTATCTCCTGCATGGCGGTCACCATCTGTATCAGGCTGCTCTGCTCCCCGGCAGCCTGTGCAAAACGCCTGATGTCCAGTTCCCTTCGATATTTCATGAACACGAGCACCCAGCACACATACAGCGTGTTCCCCGCCAGGAAGATGCCCAGTATGACCGGATTATAATAAGCCAGTATCCATCCGAAGATGAAGAAATTGACAAACGAGAACAGCGTTGCGACCGATGAGCCGGTGAGGAAGCTCTCGATACGGTTATGGTCTCCGATGCGCTGCATGATGTCCCCTATCATCTTGGTGTCGAAGAAGCGCAACGGCAGCTTCATCAGCTTTATCAGGAAGTCTGATATGAGTGATATGTTGATGCGCGTGTTCATGTGCAGCAATATCCAGCTCCGTATGAACTCCACGGATAGTTGGGAGACGGAGACGATGAGCTGGGCTGTCAGAATCAGCGTGATAAAGCCCAGGTTCCCGTCCCGAATCCCGACATCCACCAATGATTGCGTAAGGAAAGGGAATATCAGCTGCAAGAGGCTCACAGCCAACATTCCCAGGAGTAAGTGAGCGATTTGTCTTTTATAGGGAAACAGGTACTTGAAAAAGAAAGTCAGGCTGTTCCTGCCTTCCTTCTCTTTTTCATCCTCGTGTTCATAGAATCGGGGGGCCGGTTTCAAGGCAAGTGCCGTTCCTTTTTCTTCCCCTTCCGCCCTTGTCACCAGCCAGCATTTCTTCATTTCCTCTTCGGTGTATATGACGTTCCGCGAGGCGGGGTCGGCTATATGGAACCTGTATCCCTTCCTTTTCTTCCTGATGTCATAGCACACCACGAAGTGGTTCTGGTTCCAGTGCAGGATGCACGGCAGCGGCATGTCTTCCTCCAGTTGCTTCAGGGTAATACGCACTCCGGATGTGCGGAAACCGATGGATTCCGCCGCGTCACTGATGCCCAGCATGGACACCCCCTCGCGTGTGAGGAAGGAGCGGGAGCGGAGCGTCTGAAGCGAATAGTTCTTGCCGTAATATTTGGCTATCATACGCAGGCAGGTGGGGCCGCAGTCCATCGCATCCAACTGGAGGTAGTGGGGATATTTTTTTTTCGTGTTGTCAAACATATCTCCTGCTGTGGCTCTATCTCATAATATTGATAATCATAAAAACATTATTTAGTGGGGAAGGTTACGTTAATCATCATACCTCCTGCTCTGGCTTCTTTCCCGTTTTTCAATTTAGCAACGGTATATTCAGCTTCTTTTATCAGACGTATAGCTTCTTGGTCCAGTTCTGCATTACCGGAACTTTCTTTAATAGACACATGAGAGGCCTTTCCGTTTTTTTCAACTACATATTCGACGAGTGTTTCTTTCGGGTTTTTGCTATCCCAATCGTTATAGCGGTTGTTCTTTCTGAAATAGTCCAGTCCGCCTTTTAATAATGGTATATGCGAGAAAACACCAAACCCGGTGTAAATACGATCAGGATTATCTTCTTCAGTAATGATTTCTTCCTTTTTACCGATTCTTTTTAAAGAAGCTTCTTCTTTCTCTTTCTTTATAGTGCCAACTATTTTATTTATTTGGGGTTGCTTCTGATAGTCTTTGTCATTCATCACAAAAGGCTCTGCCGTATTCTTTTTTAATCTCCCAATCAAGATTATATTATTTAAATCTTCGCAATCATTTTGCTGTAAATTCTGAATGTACTTGGCAATGCCGGAAGGTAATGAAGACAAATCAGACAACCTGTCACATTGTCCCTGCAAATAATCGGCGTAAATATTAGCTGTATATAAACCTCTTTCAAATACTGCCCATGCAGGCGCATCTATATTTCCCAGCATATCCAGCTTTAATTTGATATAGTTTCCTTTTAGCGTCTTTTTGTCAATCAAACCATATATATAACGATAGTCAGGCTCTATTTCTATTAGCCTTATAAGATAGTAATCAGGCAGTTCTATATAATCGTGCAGGATGGGATTATTCTTGAATTTAACGGTAAAAGAGGGCGCAAGCCTATTATCCGCTTCATTATAATGATATAATGTGTCGACAGTTTTCTTCCAATGGAATACTGAGTAGTCTATTCTTTCTGTATTCATGGATACATTTATATCATTGCTGAAATCAGGTGGCACAATAGTTAAATGCTCGGCTATGATTTCTTTAATGAGTTTTCCCTCAAAGTCCTGTATCCAAAGAGTTGAAGCCGTATCAGAAAAAGGCATATTAGCTACATAAAGTAATTTTTTCTGGCTATCTACATAAAACTTTCCTTTCGTGGTTTCGTGTGCCAACGGAATGTATGGTTGTGCATTTCCTTTTAAATCATAAACAAGTATTTTATTGCCATTCATTGGTAGTAAATATGCTCTGTCGTTCTTCTCGTCAATATAACTGTCATAAATGGAAAAGGTATACTCATTAGGACCTTGTCCTCGTGCAGACAAAGAAGTGATATATTTACCAGTCTTGTCGAATAGTTTATACCCTGTCCCCGAATAGATTCCTATGTAGTTGGAACTTACAGCTATTGCCCCTCCACCACTGGTCTCTTTTATCAATGCTTCTTCATCTTCACTTAAATCTATAAGTTCGAAATCAGAAACAAATGTGCTTAATGGTAAATCAATGGTATCTTTCAATAAACTTAAATCACAGACAATGATTGTGTCTCCATTTAAAGCAATCACTTGTTGGGCTACAACAGGACTGTCTTTTAATGGCGAAGTGGCATCCGCCTGTTCTCTGTCTTGGTGGCAAGAGCTTGCTGTAATTGTCAAGACTAATGCAGCTAATATTTTCTTTAATGTTCTCATATCTTATTTTTTATATTGCATAAATTTACTCTATTGGTAACAATTTCGTAGTTTGATGGAGAAGGGCATAGATTTTTGTCCGGATGTGCGGAAACCGATGGATTCCGCCGCGTCACTGATGCCCAGCATGGACACCCCCTCGCGTGTGAGGAAGGAGCGGGAGCGGAGCGTCTGAAGCGAATAGTTCTTGCCGTAATATTTGGCTATCATACGCAGGCAGGTGGGGCCGCAGTCCATCGCATCCAACTGGAGGTAGTGGGGGAAGGTATTCATTAGAATAATAAATTTAGTTAAAATAAAAAGACCATGTGCAAGTACATCTTGCACATGATTTTTTAAAAGATGTGAACGCGGCATTTATCTAGCATAAAGCTTATTTGCTTTTTGATTCACTTATTTTATATGCAGCTACAAAAATCTCCACCCAAACCAGACATATGTATTCTTGTGCAACTTTTGGTTGAAACTCCACCATGACCGTCAAAACTAGGAGCGCAATATCCGCTACAGCTACCATTAGACATAGAACAATAACCACTTTTAGTTATTTGTCCACCAGTAATTCCTTTCATTTCTACAGGAGTCATAACTTTATGACCCTTCTGTAGTACAATTTTTTTTAATTTCATAAAATAATTAGTTATTGATTATTACTAATGACGAACTTTATTCTTTTTATTCGTCCAATATTTTCATTAATATATTTTCAAGTACAGGTATTGAAGGTCTCAAATAACTGCCTAAAGCTAAAATTGTGCCATCTTCTCCTATTAAAATACCATGAGGAACTCCCATAACGGCATAATCTTGGGGGAACATAGACTCTCTCTCTATGATAACATGTATCCAAGGAACATCCAATTTCTTAACAGCTTCTTTCCATGCGCTAATAGAAGTATCAGTGGATACAGAAATGATTTCTAATCCTTTCTTTTTGTACTTTCTATATATTTCTTTTAACTCGGGCGTTTCTTCAATACATGGACCACAACCGGAATACCAGACATTGATAAAAAGTATTTTGTGTTTTCCTATGTAATCAGATAGCTTTGTTTTATTCCCTTCTAGAGTTATGAATGTATTGTCTCCATATTTCTTACCATTGAATGATTCCCATACCTTAAATGTATTTTGTATGGTTTGTTGTTTTATTATTGCTTCTTTTATTTGTGGAATATTGGCATATTCATTGCTGTTTGACAGTGCAATGTATTCTTTTAATTCTTCTAAACTCCAATCATTTAGCAGGTCTATAAAGTAAGTACGACCTATCGCATTGTTCATATTGCGTTTGATATATGATTTCTGTTCATCAAAAGTTTTAAATGCTGTATATGCCTGTAGCGAATCATTGTGAAGTGTTCCACTTCTATGTGAGATTGAATCCAAATTCAGGTTTATCGTTCCTTCTTCCACGAAGACATCTGCTGCCAATATCTTCTCCGGGTAATTGCCTATTGTCACGATGGAAAGGAAATTATCTTCTGGAAGACCTTTAAAATAGAACTCTCCATTCGTTACAATGGCCGTATCTGCTTTGCATACTTTGTCAGGATTACTGTTGCTGAATCTTAATAGCATGACAGCTCGTCCTTCATAGTTATCTGATATAGTGCCTTTAATTTCAAATTCTCCCGGCTTGAGAGAAGTATTTGGAACCTTATTTATAGTCGTGACAATCCAATTGCCCTTTCTGTTTTTCTCACCTAATAATTGTATATTTCGCCTTGAAGTCATCCATAGATTTCCTATATAACCCTCTTTGTTATTTTCAAATAGAGTACGCAGGTATGAGAAAGGCTTGGGGACTCCATCCAATGTACAGTGTAATTCATTCTGCCATTGTAAATCGGAAATAGAATCTTTTTCTGCATATTTAGCTGTTTGCGCAGTTACAGAAATAGAAAATAAGAATAATAAGATAGATATTAATGTTGTTTTCATATTAATTGGATGCTGTTAAATTTATGTTGCAAAAATATTCTAAATCATCTACATTGTAATTTTCAGGTAATAAATATCCATTAATTAGAATAGTAGGTGTTACTGATAGTTGATTATACTTTTTCCACTGATAATGTTTGTCTAATTCTTCTTGGACACGATGATTGCTAATTTCTATATTCATTTTTTTTGCAAAAGCATCAGGGCTTATTTTCCCCTTATTAAACCACTGCGTATAGATATCTCTAACTTCATCTTGATTTTTTTGTTGATAAGCAGCAATTAGAATTTTGTTACTACTTAATAAATTGTCATTAAATGCAGTAAAAATATATTGTATGTGCATTTTATCCTTGTTCTTTTTTAGTATTCTTTCAATTTTCTTATGTGCAAATGCACATGGTTGACAATGAGGGTTTGTCAAAATAGTGATGCAGATAGAAGAATCAGGGTTGCCTAATATGATGTTTGAATCCAATCTACTAACTTTATAGTATGGTCTTTTTTTGAGCAAGGTGACAAAAACGTCATCTGTAAATTTCATGCTGTTCAATTCTTGTCTAACGTTGGTCATTTGTTGGTTACTTAAGATGATATTAGATAATTTATTAATAGAAAAAATCATAAATAAATATACCATTCCAACAAATATAAAGTTAAAATAATTTAACTTATTAGGAAACATATTTTCATTAAATAATGCAATAAAAAATATACTCCAAAGTATACTTTGTACAATAAGACAAAGTGTACACAATTGTTTAGCAACTCGAATTTGATACCAAATACTCCAAATAGTATAAGGTAATGCGCATATACAGACAGGGATAACATATTCAAATAGTCCAGGAAGAGTAATTAATATTAAAATATTAGATATAAAAAAGCCCATTCCAATTTCACTCCAACTAAGCCAATCAAATATTTTGGCAACTTTTGAATCTAAAATGTCATTACAATCTTTTTGCTTAAATAGCGAACATATTTTATCTGCATAAAGACTCTCTGTGTGATTCTGCTTTTGTAATAAAAAATAGCAAATTATACAACCACAAAGATTGCACAATAAAAAGAGTATTTTTATTGTTGACAATGATTGGAATATGCAAAGTAATAATATTAAAGCTATTGCAATAGTTAATATTGAAAACGTTTGAATTCTATTAAGAATTTCTGTTATAAAATGTTTCCTATAACTAGGCTCTATAGACTCTTTTGTAGGTTCAGCTATTAATGCAATCCCGCTCCATAACTCTATAAATTTATCTATATTCAAAATTGTATGTTTGCCTTTCCAGTAGAAGCCAACTTGTGTATTAGTAACTTTATTAACAACTACAAAATCATAACCGATATGAGCAATAACTGGTAGTTCCAAAGAATTTAAATCTTTATTTTCTACTTTTATGCCTATATTGGGGATATTATAAAGATTTAGCATCTGTGAAATCCCATATAAATTGTATTTGTTTGGGTGTTCTTCAAATAAAGAACTTGAATACGAATTTGTATGTTTGATATTTAGTTCTTTTAAGAAAAGGTTCAATGTGTTTTTATGCATAATTATTTTTTGTCTTAAATAGATTCTAAGAAATCAATATATTTATTTCTCATCTCTTTGAAAGTATACATTCTTTTGTACATTTTTTTGCTTTCTATTTGGTAATGATGATTAGAAGATGTTAAGACTTTGATGATAAGCTGAGATAAACTATTAATATCTTCAGGATGAAATAATTTTAAATCTTTTGATATCATTTCTTTGATGCCAATATTGTCACTTCCTATTAAAGGTATCTTATGCATCATCATTTCTATAGCAACAAAACTACATTGTTCATGATAGGAAGGTATAACTCCCACATCTGCTATTTGGTAGTACTGGCATAAATTTTCTTTTGTAATCTTTCCTGTAAATGTTATTTTGTTTCTAATGCTAAAACATTTTTTGATATATGTATCATAATCTCCATCTCCAACTATAATTAAGTGAGCATTGTCCAATTTTGCTGTAACATTATAAAAAGAACTTATAAGGAGATCAAGCCCTTTGGATGGATCTAATCTGCCTACATAAAGAATTATTAAATCGTTTTCCCTGAAAAGTAATTTATGTTTAAGCATTTTTCGCTCTTCTTTATTGAGAGGAATATATTCATCTTTTATACCATTGGGTATTTTAACTATTTTATATTTTTCTATCATGTATAGTGAGCTTAAGAGTTCTTCGGTTTGCTTTGATAAACAAATAATATAGTCAACCTGATTGAAGTATCTTTTTTCTTGTATAAATTCTTCGTATATAATATTTTCTTCTTCATCTTTTGCCTTTGTAGTGATTATTTTTTGTAGTTTACTAATGTTTCCATTTAGAGGAAAACACCATCCTAAAAAATGAACTACAGCTATTATTTTACAGTCATTTATGTGTTTTTTAAGATACTCAATAATAGGATGCATAAAATAATAGTTTAATATAAATATATTTGCTTCTTTCTTATTGGTGTAAATACTTACAATATATGATAGATTACGGTAATATCTAATATAATTACTCTTTGTATCATAATAATTAATTGCTGGAATATCAATCATTCTCATTTTTCCATTGTATTGGATGGTAATTTCATTTACTTGAGAATTCAATGTGATTATGGTAATATTATTTTCGTTTAAGCACATACATAATTGATTAATAAAAGTTCCAATGCCGTATTGAGAAGCTTTATTTATATAATTGAAAATATAAATATGTTTAGTAGTATGGTTCATAAATTTGCAAGTTGATTGTTAGCGAGTCTTACTAAATATTTTTGCCAATTATTCTTGTAATTAACTTCTTTAAGGTAGATACTATATATTTGATTAAGTATTGTATTGAAAGAGTATGATATTTGTTGCTGTTCAAACCAATTTATAAAAATACCTATGTATTGCTCTTGTTCTGTTTTTGGAATTTGCTTGCAGGCTTTATATAAATTATTTATATAATTAAAATCAAATGAATGTGAAGAGTCAACTTGCCGAGTAGATAATATTCTACTTAGTACATAACAAATTATACCTTCCAGTCCATCATATAATGAATAGTTAGTGAATCTAGTTGAATCATATAGCATTACTTGTAAATCCATTTCATTTAGAATTTCATCTGTATTTTCTTTTAAAAATCCATAATGTGCTAAATACTCTATTCCCCAACCAATTCCACATATTCCACTAGAAAAAGAAATAGGCATTTCATCATTAATATCTTCTATTATATCATTAAGCAATTCATATGCAAACTGTTCATATATACTATTATGGGTGTGCATAGAATAATGAAAATAGAATAGTGACAACCCCATTTTCCCCTTACTTAAGTCAAGGTAAGGGATGTTTATATTGTTTAATATATAATATAATGCCATTTTATGTATTTCTTTTTTCATAACTCTAAGGGAATTGTTTAATAGCACTTTGCTTTTTGATTGATATCCAAATAACTTTTACAAGTTTTATTTCTTACTATTTTATATGAACAGAGCCTACTAAATAGTTACTCTTTTCTCTTATTTGTATAGTATACTCTCCTTTATTCCAATTATCAATAAGAATGGGATAAGTGGTATACTCGGAAACGGTA
>NZ_CAOOSE010000051.1:0-10077 GCF_948499155.1 uncultured Phocaeicola sp.
ATCCGCATGAACGAAAAAGATAAACTTTTATTCATGTTCCAAAAATCAATGTCATTAAAATAATGGAGCGGTCAGGAAATTTCTATAAGGCAATACGGTTGGGATATATACTTATCTCCATTCTTATCGGATGTATGGCATATAATAGCCTCTATGAATGGCAGGAGATAGAAGCATTAGAACTTGGCAATAAAAAAATAGACGAGCTCCGAAAAGAAATAAACAATATCAATATTCAAATGATAAAATTTTCTCTATTGGGTGAAACAATACTGGAATGGAACGATAAAGATATCGAGCATTACCATGCACGGCGTATGGCAATGGACAGTATGCTCTGCCGTTTCAAGGCCACCTATCCAGCAGAGCGCATCGATAGTGTGCGCAGTCTTTTAGAGGATAAGGAACGACAGATGTTCCAGATAGTCCGGTTAATGGATGAACAACAATCTATTAACAAGAAGATAGCCAATCAAATTCCGGTTATTGTACAGAAAAGTGTGCAGGAACAGTCCAAAAAGCCAAAACGAAAAGGTTTCTTAGGCATATTCGGCAAAAAAAAGGAAGTAACTCCAGCAGTATCAACCACTATCCTTCATTCGGTCAATAGAAACGTAATCAGCGAACAGAAAGTGCAGGATCGCCAATTGTCGGAACAAGCCGACAGCCTTGCAGCTCGTAATGCAGAACTTAACAGACAACTGCAAGAATTAATTTGCCAAATAGAAGAAAAGGTACAAACCGAACTGCAAAGCCGGGAAAACGAAATAGTTGCCATGCGTGAAAAGTCATTTATGCAAGTAGGCGGTTTAATGGGATTCGTTCTTCTATTGTTGTTAATTTCCTACATCATCATACATCGTGATGCAAAAAGCATTAAACAATACAAGCACAAGACAACTGATTTGATAAGGCAACTGGAACAATCCGTACAACGGAACGAGGCACTGATAACGTCAAGGAAGAAGGCGGTACATACTATCACCCATGAACTGCGCACACCGCTGACAGCAATAACAGGCTATGCCGGACTGATACGGAAAGAACAGTGTGAGGATAAGTCCGGGCAGTATATCCAAAACATACTGCAATCCTCCGACCGTATGCGGGATATGCTTAACACTTTGCTTGACTTCTTCCGCCTGGACAACGGCAAGGAACAGCCCCGTCTGTCACCCTGCCGGATTTCAGCAATCACGCACACACTTGAAACGGAGTTCATGCCTGTTGCCGTGAACAAAGGGCTGTCCTTGTCCGTGAAGACTGGACACGATGCCATTGTATTGACCGACAAAGAGCGAATAATACAAATCGGGAATAACCTGCTGTCAAACGCTGTCAAGTTCACAGAAGAAGGCGGTGTTTCTTTGATTACTGAATATGATAATGGAGTTCTGACACTGGTCGTTGAAGATACAGGTACAGGCATGACAGAAGAGGAACAGAAACAAGCGTTCGGTGCGTTTGAACGTCTATCAAATGCCGCCGCAAAGGAGGGTTTCGGGCTTGGGCTTGCCATAATGCGTAATATTGTGTCGATGCTTGGCGGAACAATCCGTTTAGACAGCAAGAAAGGGAAAGGCAGTCGTTTCACAGTTGAAATTTCTATGCAGGAAGCTGAAGAACAGCTTGGATATACAAGCAATACACCTGTTTATCATAACAATAAATTCCATGATGTTGTCGCCATTGACAATGATGAGGTATTACTTCTGATGCTGAAAGAGATGTATTCCCAAGAAGGAATACACTGCGACACTTGCACCGATGCTGCGGCACTGATGGAAATGATACGCCAGAAAGAATACAGCCTGTTGCTGACAGACTTGAATATGCCCGATATAAACGGTTTCGAATTGCTGGAACTGTTGCGTTCGTCCAACGTGGGCAATTCACCAACAATCCCGGTGGTTGTGGCAACCGCTTCGGGCAGTTGTAACAAAGGGGAACTATTGGCAAAAGGCTTTGCCGGATGCCTGTTCAAACCGTTCTCCATATCGGAACTGATGGAGGTTTCCGACAGGTGTGCCATAAAAGCGACACCGGACGGGAAACCGGACTTTTCCGCCTTATTGTCCTATGGCAATGAAGCCGTCATGCTGGAAAAGTTGATAACTGAAACAGAAAAGGAAATGCAGGCGGTACGGGATGCAGCAAAAGAAAAAGACCTGCAAAAGCTGGATTCCCTGATCCACCACCTGCGCAGTTCGTGGGAGGTGCTCCGTGCCGACCAACCGCTGAATGTACTTTACGGATTGCTTCGTGGCGATGCTCTCCCGGATGGTGAAGCGTTAAGCCATGCCGTGACTGCCGTGCTGGATAAGGGAGTGGAAATAATACGGTTGGCAGAAGAGGAAAGGAGAAAATACGAAGATGAATAAGACAAAAATAATTGTGGTGGAAGACAACATCGTGTATTGCGAATATGTCTGCAATATGCTGTCACGGGAGGGCTACCGCAATATGAAGGCTTACCACCTCTCAACCGCGAAGAAACATCTGCAACAGGCAACAGATAATGATATCGTGGTTGCCGACCTGCGTCTGCCTGACGGCAGTGGCATAGACCTTTTGTGCTGGATGCGAAAGGAGGGAAAGATGCAGCCCTTCATCATTATGACCGACTACGCCGAAGTTAATACCGCCGTGGAAAGCATGAAACTCGGCTCGATAGACTATATTCCCAAACAGCTTGTGGAGGATAAACTTGTCCCCCTGATCCGTTCCATACTGAAAGAACGTCAGGCAGGACAACGCCGTATGCCTATATTCGCCCGTGAAGGTTCCGCCTTTCAGAAAATCATGCACCGCATAAGGCTGGTAGCCGCCACCGATATGAGCGTGATGATATTTGGTGAGAACGGCACGGGCAAGGAGCATATTGCCCACCTGTTGCATGACAAGAGCAAACGTGCAGGCAAGCCATTTGTGGCGGTGGACTGCGGTTCACTCTCCAAAGAGCTTGCACCGTCGGCTTTCTTCGGACACGTCAAAGGTGCATTTACAGGTGCGGACAATGCCAAGAAAGGATATTTCCATGAGGCGGAAGGCGGCACGTTGTTTCTGGACGAGGTAGGAAACCTCGCGTTGGAAACCCAACAGATGTTGCTCCGTGCCATACAGGAGAGGCGGTATCGCCCGGTCGGAGACAAGGCAGACCGGAATTTCAATGTCCGCATCATCGCTGCTACCAATGAAGATTTGGAGGTATCGGTGAATGAAAAGCGTTTTCGGCAGGATCTTCTGTACCGCCTGCACGACTTCGGGATAACCGTTCCTCCGTTGCGTGACTGTCAAGAAGACATTATGCCGCTGGCAGAGTTCTTCCGTGATATGGCAAACAGAGAGCTGGAGTGTAGCGTGAGCGGGTTCAGTTCCGAAGCACGTAAAGCGTTGCTGACACACGCATGGCCGGGCAACGTGCGGGAACTTCGGCAGAAAGTTATGGGTGCTGTATTGCAGGCGCAGGAAGGTGTTGTCATGAAAGAGCATCTGGAACTTGCCGTGACGAAACCGACCTCTACTGTCAGCTTCGCCTTGCGCAATGACGCGGAGGATAAGGAGCGGATATTGCGTGCGTTGAAACAGGCAAACGGCAACCGGAGTGTCGCCGCAGAACTGCTCGGCATAGGCAGGACAACACTATACAGCAAACTTGAAGAGTATGGACTTAAATATAAATTCAAGCAATCATAGCCCGTAATTCACTGAATTTGGCTATCTTTGCATAACATTTGAGAAAAACGGCGATTGGCAGGAGCTTTTCGCCGCCAACATATAGGATAAGACCGCAAGGCGTTTCAAGCGAAAATCTGGTAAATTGGAACTACGGAGACGATTGCGTGATGCTTATGCTATGCTTACGCATAGCGTGCATTCACGTACTCTCCGTAAAGGCTTTACCAGAGCCATCGCTTGAAGGTAGTGTGAATTGCACGCTACTTTTTTACCCTTGCCTAACGAAAGGAAACGATTATGGGTAAAGTTCAGATTCTCGCCGTACTGACGATGGACGGATGTCTTTCTTCAGAGTTATATGATAAAGCACATCAGGATTTGTGCCTTGACCGTTGCGGTCTTGATGAAATCAGGAAGAAAGCCTTTTACCGTGTGACACCGGACTATTCCATTTCAATGCTGCACGAATGGAGAAAAGACTGCACAAACATCCGTTACCTCGCGGAAGCCACACCGGACACGGCAGACTATATAAACGGACTGCTGCGGATGCACGCTGTGGATGAAATCATACTATACACCGTTCCTTTCATATCCGGAAGCGGACGACATTTTTTTAAGTCGGCTCTGCCAGAGCAACACTGGACGCTTTCCTCTTTGAAAAGCTATCCCAACGGTGTATGTCGCATTATCTATATCCTTGATAAAAAAGCAAGATAGCCAAAATGTGCGGCAAGCATACATTTCTATTTTCAGGAATAGAATAAATGTTCCGATTACAAACAATTTAAGTCGGAGATAATTTGTCCTTGTGAAAAAATACTGAATTTTATACCTCTGAAATCCAGCACTTTGTAAAATTGAGTGTTGGATTTTTTATTTTCTGCCGCGTTTTTTGCCAATTATATTCATGTGCGCACGCAGAAAACAAAGTGTAATTTTCAAAATTGACAGAACCATGAATTATTTCTTGCTGGCGGAAACCGACTTTTTCCGCCTGATAAACGAAGCCGGCGACTGCAATATGGAAACGGCATACACGGCTTTCGCCACCCAAGTGATCGAACTGTGCAACGGCGGCATGGACATGAACCTTACCGTCATCGCGCTTGCCTACATCGAAATCGAGTTGCAGCACCATCCCGTACGTAATCTGTCAGAAGAAAAAAGAGAGATTGCCGCCTACGTCAGCAAGGCTCTGTCTTTCGTAAGAAAGATGCAGAAATTCCTTGCCACGCCCCAAGTGCCACCACTAATATCCGCCAACAACGCAACAGAAACCACCGCCAGCCTTCTTCAATGGACGGGCAATGCCATCGACCTCGTGGAACTTATCTACGGCATAGACGTGATGGGCTGCATCAACAACGGCAATATGCCGCTCAAACAGCTCGCCCCACTTCTCTATAAGATATTCGGGGTTGATTCTAAAGACTGCTACCGCTTCTACACTGATATCAAACGCCGGAAGAACGAAAGCCGCACCTATTTCATTGACAGGATGCAGGAAAAACTGAACGAGAGAATGTTGCGTGATGAGGAGTTGGAGCGGATGAGAAAATAAAAAAATATCCATTACATATGAGAAGACAGGAATACTCGTATCCTGTCTTTTTATTTTCATTTAATTATATATTAATTAGCACAATATATGTGAGTTTTTCATTCCTATAAGGACAAATTTCAGAAACGTATGTCTGGTAAATTATTGAGTCATCATAGTATGAACATATATCATTACTAAAAACAATGAAACAACTTCCATAAGATTGTGGTTGTAAAAATCGCCATTTAATAGCCCGTTTTTTTTGTAAAATTCGCCAATTAAAAAAATATGATTATCTTTGCATTATATTTTATAAGGTATGGAAACAGTAAATAGAATACTTCAAGAGAAGATTACAGCACGAATCGCGCCCAATAAAGCAGTACTGATTTTTGGTGCTCGCCGTGTTGGTAAAACGGTAATGATGCGTAAAATTGTGGACAACTATTCAGGTAGGACGATGATGCTCAACGGCGAAGACTACGACACATTAGCACTATTGGAGAATCGCTCAATAGCCAATTATCGGCATTTATTGGATGGTATTGATTTGCTGGCTATTGATGAGGCACAGAACATACCACAAATCGGTAGTATTCTGAAGTTGATAGTTGATGAAATACCGGGAATAAGTGTCTTGGCAAGTGGTTCTTCGTCATTCGATTTGCTGAATAAGACTGGTGAACCGTTGGTCGGCCGCAGTACGCAATTTCTCCTTACACCATTCTCGCAACGGGAAATCGCACAGACGGAAACGGCACTTGAAACCCGCCAGAACCTCGAAGCGCGCTTGATTTACGGTTCCTATCCCGAAGTAGTAATGATGGAGAACTATGAACGTAAAACAGACTACCTACGTGATATTGTCGGTGCATACCTGCTTAAAGATATCTTAGCAATTGACGGCTTAAAAAATTCGAGCAAGATGCGCGATCTACTGCGATTGATAGCTTTTCAGTTGGGCAGCGAAGTTTCTTACGAAGAGTTAGGTAAACAACTCGGCATGAGCAAGACGACCGTTGAAAAATACCTCGACCTATTGGAAAAGGTCTTCGTTATCTATCGTCTGGGGGCTTATTCGCGTAACCTACGCAAGGAGGTTACAAAAGCTGGCAAGTGGTACTTCTACGACAACGGCATTCGCAATGCCATTATCGGGGCTTTCTCACCGCTGGCCATTCGGCAGGATGTCGGTGCGCTGTGGGAGAACTACATCATCGGAGAGCGGCGCAAAGCGAACTTCAATGAGGGACTGCACAGGGAGTTCTATTTCTGGCGCACCTACGACAAACAGGAAATCGACCTGATTGAGGAGAGTGCCGACAGTCTTACCGCCTTGGAGTTCAAGTGGGGAAATAAAATGCCGGCCGCACCGAAAGCCTTCCAAGAAGCCTATCCCTATGCCGAGTTTCATGTGGTAAATCGGGAGAATTATTTGGAGTTCGTATAATCAATAAATTACGTATATGGAAACAAAACTACAATCCAAACAGCAATATCCGCGGTTTATCCAAAATAAACCGTGTGGTATTGACAAATTCGATGGAGGTTCGCAAGAAAGGTTGGCAAAAACTATTGCTCGCCATTTTTGTCAGAATGATTCATTGGATGAGGAATGTACTTTACCTCGAATTATCGGCATCGAAGGTATTTGGGGATCTGGAAAATCCAACGTGGTTAAAATGTTGGAACGTGAATTATCAGACGACTATTACTTTTTTGAGTATGACGCATGGGGACATCAAGAGGACTTGCAACGCCGCTCTATATTGGAATTGCTTACAAGCAAACTTATTGATGATGGTATCCTATCTGGAAATGCAACAATAAAAGTCAAAGGTGGAGGTACGAAAACCGTATCATGGTCTGAAAAGCTGAAATATTTATTAGCCCGTAAAACGGAGACCGTAACCGAAAAATATCCCCTTATCAGTAATGGTATGGTTGCGGCATTTTTGGTTGCAGTTTTAACTCCGATATTTACATTTATTGCGTATGCAGTAAAACCTACACCCACAACATGGTGGTTTTCTTTATTGTCTATTATCATAGCTGCACTGCCAGTTCTTATTGCATTGTGCGTTTGGAAATGGGCATATAGCAAAGATCATAAATATGGATGGAGTTATATGTTAGCTATTTATCAAGATAAAGTCGAAAAGGACGTTTGCTATGAGACTTTGAGCGAAGACGAACCAACGGTTTACGAGTTCAAAACATGGATGCAAGACATTTCTGATTTTATCAAGGAAAAAGGACAACGTAAATTAGTCCTTGTTTTTGACAACATGGATCGTCTCCCCGCTGAAAAAGTAAAAGAATTATGGTCTTCTATCCATACGTTCTTCGCCGATAGCGGTTTTGAAAATGTTTGGGCTGTTATTCCTTTCGATGAAACACATTTAGCTTGTGCATTCGGAGATGAGACCGACGAACAAACGAAACAACTGACCAAGTATTTTATCAATAAAACTTTCCCTATTGTTTATCGTGTTGCTCCTCCTGTTATTACCGACTATCGAAGTATATTCAACAAACTGTTTGTTGAAGCATTTGGAGAAACAGAAAATGAAGCGAAAGAAACTATAAATCGGATATTCAGATTGGTAAATCCTAATGCCAATGTTAGGGAAATTATATCATATATCAATGAGATGGTCGCTCTTAAACAAGAGTGGTGTAACGAAATTTTGATGATAAACATAGCATTGTTCTGTTTGAAGAAGACGGATATTCTGGCAAATCCAGTAGAACAAATATTGTCCGGCGACTATCTGAATGGCATTCAAACAATAATTAACAATGATCTGCAAACACAACGCGAAATTGCAGCTTTGGTATATGGTGTCGATGTTGAAGATGCTCGACAAATTCCATTGAAAAAATATATTGAAGGCTGCATCAACGGAGAAGAAGACCACGACATAAATCAATATGCAGAGACTAATAAACAATTTGACACTGTATTAGAAGAAGTTATACAATGTATGGACAATGCGCTTATCGATAAGATTATACATTGTTTGCATAAATTAACTCGAAAGAGCGATGTTATTCTGCGTGTATGGCAAAGAATAGCACAATTGAAATTAAAAGAATCCATAGAGAAGCAGGTGTTCCCTGTCGAATACCAAGAACTGCTGTTGCATTTAGACACGGAAAGCCAAAACCATGTGATTGCTCAATTATATAAGAAGATAGTTCGGTTCAATGACTTCAATGGCGGCGACTATTTCAAAACGTTAGATGCAATAGACAGGTTTATTGCGCAAAATAAGTTGGCGTGCGATTTTACGTCATTGATTGAAGCAAAAACAGTCAAGCCAAATACATTTATCGATTATATTCAAGCTGCAAATGCAACAGATGCTGCCTATCGGGATAACGCGACAACTAAAGCATATAAATATTATCAAGTAGCAACAAATTCGGAGGCGCTCGATAATTATTTGGCAAACTTACTACCCGATAATTTCGACCATGCAGATATTGTAAAAACGTTAAAAGATAATTCTACCTATACGTTTCCAACGCTTTTGCAAGCGATCACGAATTGCATTGATGAACAGAATGTAAATAAAGATAATATAGGGGCTATATTTACAACCTATCGTTTATTGGCATCTGACGAAGAAAGACCTTTACCTGTAACGTTAGATTCAACCTACATAAATCAGTTGCATTCTGAATTAGAAACTGATGGCCGAAACATTAAAGAGTCTGGATATTACGATTTAGTCGCCATGCAATTGGCACATGGTCATTCCGTTTCCTTAATAGAGGGTGGAGATATAAAATATGTTGCAGAACTCATGGACTATTATGTGGATCATGGAGACTTATTAGTAAATAGTGTGGGATGGAATATACCGCTATTAAATGAAACACTACAATACATGGTAAATCATAAACTTGGCTATAAATTATTGCTCTCAGACATATTGCCCCAATTTGAAGATATTAAGAACAGAATAGGTGTAACGGATGAGGTATTTATCGAGCATTTAGCAGAGTGGAATACCGATTTGGATAAGTATATCACTAAGAACAATATTAAAGATGTAATTCCTGACGCATCTTTTTACGATTTGACCACTAAAATAAGCAATGTCCTGACCGATCATATCAATAAAATAGCGTTCGAAGCGTTGTCTGAAATAAGTGTTGATACATTATACGCCCAAAGAACAGCACATACATCATATTATTGGTTTGTCGCAATAAAACATTTACTGGCTAAAATCAAATCCTTGCCAGATAACTTGACTGAATTTGGCAAAAAGATTCTGATGGATATTGCTTCTGGAACTCAAAGTTTGAATCCTTTCCCTAATTGTTTCAAGAATATAGTTGAAAGATTGGATAAACGAAAAATTAAATCGACAGTTACCGATATAAGAAATGATTTCTGCATCGGTAAAAAGACTATCAATGCAATAAAGTTTCAATTTTTCGAAACATGGCTTAGATCGCATGGTAATTTGAAAAGTCAAGCTGGAGACGTTATTGATAAAATAGTGAAACCTGTAATTTCCGATGGGGCATGCCGTTCATTGATTCTGCAAAACAAAGATTTTTATATGGATTTAATAAATACAGCAGGGGATGATGCTTATGAATTGAAAAAGAGTCTCCGAAACCTCATACAAAAAGATTCAGATCCGCAATTGGTTAAATTTGTCAATTCGATAGATTCAGTACCTGAGGTTGAAACCGCGTAAGTATTTGTCTAACAAGTCCGAATTTTACGATTTTACCCGTCAGAACTGAAGTGCCCCCCAAAAAAATTGTATCCAACTTTTGGGGGTCACTTCAAACTTCGATAGGGATAATTTTCAATTTTGGGGACTTGT
>NZ_CAOOSE010000052.1:0-5957 GCF_948499155.1 uncultured Phocaeicola sp.
GTATCTTTGTCGCCCGATTTATATAGTATTGCTTTGGGAAAGTTTGATAAATATAAGATAGAATTGAAGAATATGAAGGCGGACTCTGCTAAGTATGAGTTTACGCTGGATAATCAATTCTTTGTAGATCTGGATGGACCAGAAGTGCAAAAAGGAAAGCTGACAGTGGAGCTGAATGTGAAAAAGACATCTGGCGTTTTTTTGTTAGAGTTCCAGACTGAAGGTATTGTCATTGTACCATGTGACCGTTGTCTGGATGAAATGGAATTACCTATTTCGACATCAGATAAGCTGAAAGTCAAATTGGGGCCCTCATTTGCCGAAGAAGGTGATATTGTCGTGGTTCCTGAGGAAGACGGTTACATTAACATTGCATGGTTCTTGTATGAGTTCATAGCATTGAATATACCTATGAAACATGTGCATGCTCCGGGTAAATGTAATAAAGGCATGGTAGGCAAGCTGAGCAAACATTTGCGTACTTCAGGTGATGATGAGGAAGATGATGATATTGCAGTTGAATTACCCGAAGGTGAAGAAATAGGCAATGAAGAGCCTCAGGAAATAGATCCGAGATGGAATGAATTAAAGAAAATATTAGATAATAATTAAAGTTTAGAAAAATGGCACATCCTAAAAGAAGACAATCAAAAACGAGAACTGCAAAGAGAAGAACTCATGACAAGGCAGTTGCTCCTACTTTGGCTATCTGCCCTAACTGCGGCGAATGGCATGTTTACCACACTGTATGTGGAGCTTGCGGTTATTATAGAGGTAAGTTAGCAATCGAAAAAGAAGCTGCTGTTTAATCAGTAGCTTTAAACACGTTTGTACGTTTTATAAAATAAAGCCGGCGAGCTTCGGCTCTGTCGGCTGTTTTTATAAAGGGTACAAACTAATAATTTGGAATGATGGAAAAAATTAATGCAGTAATAACAGGAGTCGGTGGTTATGTACCTGATTATGTCTTGACGAATGAAGAAATCTCAAGAATGGTAGATACCAACGATGAATGGATTATGACTCGAATTGGAGTTAAAGAGAGACGTATCCTTAATGAGGAGGGATTGGGAACATCGTATATGGCGCGTAAGGCAGCCAAGCAACTGATGCAGAAAACCGGTTCAAATCCTGACGACATTGATGCGGTAATCGTAGCAACAACTACTCCTGACTATCATTTCCCTTCAACCGCTTCTATTCTGTGCGATAAGTTGGGATTGAAGAATGCATTTGCATTCGACTTACAGGCTGCGTGTTGTGGATTTTTGTACTTAATGGAAACAGCTGCTTCACTCATCGCATCTGGTAGACATAAAAAGATTATTATTGTTGGTGCTGATAAGATGTCGTCTATGGTAAACTACCAAGACCGTGCTACTTGCCCTATCTTTGGTGATGGCGCTGCAGCATGTATGGTAGAAGCTACTACAGAAGATTACGGAATAATGGATTCTATTCTGCGTACGGATGGTAAAGGTCTTCCTTTCCTTCACATGAAAGCAGGTGGGTCTGTATGTCCTCCTTCTTATTTCACGGTAGATCATAAAATGCATTATCTCTATCAGGAGGGTAGAACTGTTTTTAAATATGCTGTTTCAAATATGTCGGATATTACTGCGACTATTGCTGCAAACAATGGTTTGAATAAAGATAATATCGACTGGGTAATTCCTCATCAGGCGAACTTGCGCATCATTGATGCTGTTGCATCTCGCTTGGAAGTGCCCTTGGATAAGGTGATGATAAATATTCAGCGTTATGGAAATACCAGTGGGGCAACGCTTCCGTTGTGCCTTTGGGATTATGAAAAGCAGCTGAAGAAAGGAGATAACCTGATATTTACAGCATTCGGCGCAGGTTTCACCTATGGAGCCGTTTATGTGAAATGGGGTTACGATGGTAGTAAGAGATAATAATCATTAAACTACAAATACAAATGAACGCATCCATACTCAGATGCGTTTTTTTGTCTGTAACCAATAAATTATAAAAAATTATGCATAAGGCAGGGTTTGTAAATATAGTAGGAAATCCTAATGTGGGTAAGTCTACATTGATGAATTTGCTGGTAGGCGAACGCATCTCAATCGCTACGTTCAAGGCACAGACGACGCGTCATCGTATCATGGGTATTTTGAATACTGATGATATGCAGATTGTATTTTCGGATACCCCGGGAGTATTGAAGCCGAATTATAAGTTGCAGGAAAGTATGCTTAATTTTTCGGAGTCGGCGCTGGCAGATGCTGATGTGTTACTGTATGTGACTGATGTGATAGAGAAGCCCGACAAGAATCTGGAGTTTATCGAAAAGGTTCGTAAACTGCAAGTTCCTATCTTATTGCTGATTAATAAAATAGATTTGACTAATCAGGAAGATTTGGTAAAGCTGGTGGAAGAATGGCATGAACTGATTCCGCAAGCTGAAATTATTCCTATTTCGGCTACTTCGAAGTTTAATATAGATGTAGTGATGAAGCGCATCAAGGAATTGCTGCCCGATTCACCTCCTTATTTTGGTAAAGACCAATGGACTGATAAGCCGGCTCGTTTCTTTGTGACGGAGATTATCCGTGAAAAGATTTTGCTGTATTATGACAAGGAGATTCCTTACTCGGTAGAAGTAGTTGTAGAACAATTTAAAGAAGATGCAAAGAGCATTCATATCAGTGCGGTGATTTATGTGGAGCGTGATTCACAGAAAGGTATTATCATCGGTAAACAGGGCAAAGCATTGAAGAAAGTGGCAACAGAAGCACGTAAGACTTTAGAGCATTTCTTCCAGAAGTCTGTTTATCTTGAAACTTTTGTGAAAGTGGATAAGGACTGGAGAAGCTCTGACAAAGAATTGAAAAACTTTGGGTATCAATTGGATTAAAATCGACTGTGATAGCCGTAAACAAGAAAGAACATGGGAAATTTAGTAGCAATCGTAGGACGTCCCAATGTGGGAAAGTCTACACTTTTTAATCGTCTGACCAAGACTCGTCAGGCTATTGTAAATGAGCAGGCAGGAACAACCCGCGACCGCCAATATGGTAAGTCGGAATGGTTGGGACGTGAGTTCTCTGTCGTTGATACCGGCGGATGGGTAGTAAACTCGGATGATGTTTTTGAAGAGGAAATCCGCAAACAGGTATTGTTGGCCGTTGATGAAGCGGATGTGATTTTATTTGTTGTAGATGTGGTAAATGGAGTGACAGACCTTGATATGGAGGTGGCTGCCATCTTGCGTCGCACAAAGAAGCCGGTTATCATGGTAGCAAATAAGACTGACAACAATGACTTGCAATATAATGCAGCCGAATTTTATACGTTGGGACTTGATGACCCGTATTGTATTTCTGCCTTGAGTGGATTCGGCACAGGAGATTTAATGGACTTGATTGTAAGCAAGTTCAGTAAAGAAGGAGAAGAACTGTTGGACGAGGATATTCCCCGTTTTGCAGTGGTGGGCCGTCCGAATGCAGGAAAATCATCTATCGTAAATGCCTTTATCGGTGAAGACCGTAATATTGTGACAGAGATTGCCGGTACTACGCGTGACTCTATTTATACTCGTTACGAGAAGTTTGGTTTTGATTTCTATTTGGTGGATACCGCCGGTATTCGCAAAAAGAATAAAGTGACGGAAGATTTGGAATACTATTCCGTCATCCGCTCTATCCGCTCCATCGAAAATTCGGATGTATGTATCTTGATGATTGATGCAACCCGTGGTATAGAGGGACAGGATTTGAATATTTTTTCGCTTATCCAGCGTAATCAGAAGGGACTGGTAGTAGTAGTGAATAAATGGGATTTGATAGAGAATAAAGATGCTAAGGTGATGAAGACATACGAAGAGGCTATTCGTTCGCGTTTTGCTCCATTTGTGGACTTCCCTATCATATTTGCTTCTGCAATGACTAAACAACGCATTTTTAAAGTGCTGGAAATGGCTAAGGAGGTTTATCATGCCCGCACAACCCGTATTCCGACTGCTCGTCTGAATGAAGAAATGTTGCCGTTGATTGAGGCATATCCGCCCCCCTCAACAAAAGGAAAATATATTAAGATTAAATATTGTACACAGTTGCCTAATACACAAGTTCCTTCTTTTGTGTTCTTCGCTAATTTGCCTCAATATGTAAAGGATCCGTATAAACGTTTTCTTGAGAATAAGATGCGTGAGAAATGGGGACTTTCCGGTACTCCGATAAATATTTATATCAGACAGAAATAAAGTATTTAACATAAAATTTAAATGAGGTTGTTTCAGAATAAGAGAATGAGACAGCCTCATTGTTTTTATTTCTGCATGGACGGAATGTTTCCATCCGAATACATAATGCGAACTGAATTGTTGTCATTCGGGCGAACATAAATATATAGTCCGCCCCTATGGTAGATAATTCCCTTATTTTTTCTTTTCTATTTCCCTAATCTCTTCTTCTTTTACTTTGCGCAATAAATCAGAAGCGAAAATAAAGTTGTTCAGGCGTTCATTTGTTGCTGTGAATACATCATTCTTAGTGCCTTCCCACTCTTTATGTCCTTGGTAGATGTAGAGAATACTGTCGCCGATTCCCATTACAGAGTTCATATCGTGAGTATTGATAATCGTAGTCATGTTATATTCGGTAGTGATATCATGAATCAGTTCGTCGATTACCAACGATGTTTTAGGATCCAAGCCGGAGTTTGGTTCATCACAGAATAGATATTGCGGATTCAGTGCGATGGCACGTGCAATGGCAACACGCTTCTGCATACCGCCACTGATTTCTCCCGGGTACTTATTTTGAGCTTCAATCAGATTGACGCGGTCAAGGCAGAATTGAGCACGCCTCAGACGGTCACGGTAAGTGTCGTTAGAGAACATATCGAGTGGAAACATCACATTTTCCAATACCGTAAGAGAGTCGAATAAGGCAGCACTTTGGAAAATCATTCCCATTTCGCGACGTAATGTCTTTTTCTCTTTCTTATTCATGCTTAGGAAGTTACGCCCGTCATAGAGGATTTCCCCCCTTTCGGGTGTCAGCAGCCCTACGATACATTTCATCAATACCGTTTTTCCCGAACCGCTCTGACCGATAATCAGGTTGGTTTTTCCGTTATCAAAAATGGCATTGATATCTACCAATACATCTTTGCCTTCGAATGACTTATATAATGATTTAACTTGTATCATCCCATTAAAAGTTGTGTTAATACCAAGTCGGAGAACAGAATCAGCACACTGCTCATGACTACAGAATCTGTACTTGCCTTACCCACTGCAATGGAGCCGCCCTCTACTGTATAACCGAAGTAGGCTGATACACTGGAGATGATAAAAGCGAAGAACAATGACTTTATAAAACTACACCAGACAAACCATTCCTGGAAACTGTATTGCAAACCGTATTCCAAATCTTCCGCATTCAGTACCCCACCAAACCAGCAGGTGCAAAAGGCACCTATGATTCCGGAGAAAATACTAAAAATCACCAGAAAAGGAATCATAGTCATCAAAGCAGCAATTTTAGGCAGAATGAGATAACCTGCCGAATTGACTCCCATAATCTCAAGAGCGTCGATTTGCTGAGTTACCCGCATTGTTCCTATCTCTGAAGCAATGTTGGACCCGACCTTACCGGCAAGGATGAGACACATGATAGAGGACGAAAACTCCAACAACATGATTTCACGGGTAGTGTAACCTACTACGAAGCGCGGCATCCAAGGGCTTTCGATGTTTAATTTGATTTGAATGGTAATAACTGCACCAATGAAGAATGAAATCAGCAGCACAATGCCGATAGAATTTACTCCCAGTTGCACCATTTCATTGAGGTATTGTTTGAAAAACATTCTCATACGTTCCGGACGCGCAAAAGTACGTCCCATCAGTATGATGTATTTTCCTACAGTCGTTATGGGTCTTATCATCATAGTTTTCACAATTTCCTGCAAAAGTAGCCTTTTTT
>NZ_CAOOSE010000053.1:0-3609 GCF_948499155.1 uncultured Phocaeicola sp.
AATCCGCTCACGTGGCAGGATTCAAATACCAACTGAAAAGCGCATCCTATCAAGGCTTGTTGAACTACTTATTCAAAGGTGACGTGACAGACTTCGATACAAACCCGAAAGAAGCGGACACGTTGGATGAGAACGAGGACTTCCAGCTTGGAATACTGAAAGCAATGATTGACGCTGGTAAGACAATACAATATGTTCCGTTGTTTAGAGAGCATCCCGAATCTATCAGTGCGATTCTTCCTTGCTTCAAAGGAAAGATAATGTTCAGAATCAAGCGGACAGATGAGACATTGGACTATTTACGTGAGCATAAACAGATTATCTAAACAACCAAAAGTAAAGGGGGGAGTTTCCCCCTTTTTTATTAACTATTTAAGTATAAGAAAAATGAAGAACAAAGAGATAACAGTCAGCAAGGAAGCAAACGGCAAAATCCAATACTTGACAGAGATACTGCCCGAAATCCCCACCAACACCATATTATATAAGAAACTTACGGGACTTGGTGCTACTTATGGAGAACTGAAAGCACACCGCAATTCAATCATCATAGAGCCGAACAAACCCGTTATCAGCGGAAAGTGTAAAGACCCGAAGCATGGAAAAGACAATCTTTTCGGTGTTTTTGATGGTGTCTATGCGGACGACATAGTGGCATACATGGAAAGGAGCATCAAACAGAATAAATATTTCAAGATACTCACCACTCCCGAAAGTTTCCACAAGGTGCAGGAAGCATTTGAAGAAATGGATATGGATATACGCTATAACAGCTTTCTATTGTTCGATGAATGCCATAAGATAGTCAAAGATTCAGGTTTTCGTCCCGATATAACATTGCCTATGGACTTATTTTTTGAATGTGAACAGAAAGCCTTGGTATCTGCCACTCCCATTGAGTTTACAGACCCACGTTTTGAAGAACAGAAATTTCAGACCATTACCATCAAGCCTACATTCGACTATGTAAAAGGCATGAATCTCCATGCTACCAATAATCTGTTGCAGGCAGCAAAAGAAGTGTTTGCAGGTCTGAAAGGTAATTGTTTCGTATTCTGTAATTCTACAGATACCATCTATTCACTGATGCAGCAACTTGACTTATTGGACGAATCCGCAGTATTCTGTTCCGAAAAGAGTGTGGAAAAGCTGAAAGGCTTGAAGTTTGAGAATGTTTCCGATATATGGGACAAAGACATAATGAGGCGTTATAACTGGCTCACTTCACGTTTTTATAATGCGGTGGATATTGAACTTGAAGAGAAGCCGACCATCTTATTACTGACAGACTGTTATTTTGCGGACTATACCGCATTTGACCCGAATACGGACACGATTCAATGTGTGGGAAGATTCAGAAACGGTGTGTCCTCTATCCACCATATCAGCAACACCAACCGCAATTTCATGGTGAGAAGCAAGGAAGAACTTAAAGGACGTATTTCGTGTTGGAAAGACGTGTACGATATGTTACAGAATTATTATGACTATGCGACCACCGTTTCCGCAAAAGACGCATACGGTACAGTACTTACCAGTCTGCCCTATGCGGAGATGCTGGACGAGAAAGGAAGAACCAAATACTTCAAGATAGACAACTACATCAATACGGAACTGGTGAAAGGATATTATAATTGTCCCGATAATCTGCATGAAGCATACAAGAACTGCGATGCTTTTACCATAAATAATTATAGCATTTTGGATTATAAACTCGGTGACTATGAGAGACTGCAACGTAGCAACAAGTCAAATTCCATCAAGGAGAAACGTAAGATAATGGTACAACAGCTTGAATTGCTTGGTGAATGCCAAACGGAAATGGAATACCAATTCAAAAGGGACTTGGAACAAGCGGACAGTTTTATAGTGGAAGCATACAACAAGATAGGCAAGAAAGAAATTGAACGGTTGAAATATAACCGCAAGAAAATAAAGGAAGCAATGATTATTGCAGACTACCATGCCAAAGTTACGGGAACGGAAGTCTCACAGATGATATACAACTCTTTTGAAACGGGCAAATGGTATTCCCGAAAATTCATAAAGGAAGAAATCAGCAGGATTTTTAAGTTGTTTGGCATTGTCCCAAAGAAAGCGGTAACATCACATACCATTCTTGATTTTTTTCATGCGGTGGAAAGCAAGCGGAAAAATATAAAAGGTTATCAACTGACCATGCGGAAAGGCATATAGGCGAGTACCTTTTTTATGAAGAAATTCCTATATATACCCTGCTTTAAAAAAGTACCTGCGCCTGCATATACAGAAAGCCATCTTACGTTTATACAAGATTATAGGACAGATGCAAACCGTGTCTTTCCTATAATCACTAAAAATGGTTGGTTTTCTCTATAACTAATGATTGCACCGATTCTACTTGAAACTTTTTAATATAATGAATAAGATAGCATATCTGAAAAAACAGAAATCTAACCTCACAAAAACAGCATTCTCAAAATCCGGTTCTGATTCTCAAAAAAAGAGGTGTTCATTTTAGGGGGTGCGGAGTGTTCATCTTAGGTGGGTCGCATATAAATACCTATATATAAATACCTAACCTACCCGATTTTTCAAATCGGGACAGATTGGTTAATTCTCAAAATCTCATATTTAATTGCCTATGATTATCTATTTGCCTACAAAACAGACATTCACGAATCAGAAAGAAGCGAAAAGCTACTTCGGAAACCACCATTACAGAAGATTGGTAAAGAAAGGAGATATTTATTTTACTAACTATAAACATACGGTTGCTAATGACCTCATACAGAAGAATAACATCTAATATCGCAGGAAAACTCAATCTGCTGGAAACGTACCTATTCTATTGTCTGGCTCTCTGTTCCGACTGCAATACGATGGAATCATATATCAAACAAGATAACTTGACTGATTTCTACGGAATTAAAAAGACAGACCAGATAAGGGAATGGCTGCACAAGTTTGAATCCCTCGGATTAGTAAGCATAGATAAATTTGATGTTTACGGACAATATGGAAAATTCAACAGATGCAGTTACCGATTAGATACGGAACATTACGTTCTTATAGCTAATAAGCTATATAATGAACCTATAAGCAAGGAACTGAAAGGCTTTCTTGTCCTGCTGAAATGTAAATGCTTGAACGGGACTAACACCACTCTTTACAGCCAAAACAAATTAGCGGAAGAACTTGGCTTGTCTAAAGGTACAATATCAAGATATATGAATGAAGCCATAGAAAATGGCTATGCAAAAAGGGACAAGAAAGGAATACACCTGCTTAGAGAGGATATATTTCTGATAACTTCTGAAAGCCAGTTGGCTATTATCAAGAACCTATATCCCGAAATAATCACCGATGAAGACCTTGAAAGAGGTTACATCGCCTAATATATCGCCAAGCCGTAAGTAACCCTTGCGGCTTTTATTTTTGGCGCAGAACCACAGACGTACATTTTTCCGATTCTGACTTTCTGAAAATTTCCACTTTAATAAGAGTTATATAGCCTATACTTTATAATATGCCACATACAGCCAATGACATTAAAAAGACTACATAATTAAAGAATCACCCATATTCAGTTTAGCTAAAAGTCAAGAGAACAGATATATAAGGTACTTA
>NZ_CAOOSE010000054.1:0-3208 GCF_948499155.1 uncultured Phocaeicola sp.
AGAATAAAAAGAGATGAAAAAGAATATTTTGAAAGCAACAGTTGTTGCTGCGTTTGCTCTGGTAGCAGGATTTAATGTGTATAACTCTCAGAAATCGGATGTGATGTCTGAGTTGGCTTTGGCTAATGTGGAAGCATTGGCTGATGATGATGAAAACCCAATGTGCGAAAATGGTTGTGTAGATAAGGGTAATGGTTGTTTATGCCATTATTGGTTTGAGAATTATCAAGAATACCAATGGGATTAACTTTATAAGCATTATTTAAAAGTTCACTTCATCCGGATGTGGTAGGAATATTACATCCAGACATTAATTATATGATATTATGAGACGAATATTTTTATTGCTCTTTCCGTTTTTTTTGCTTTGTAATTGTACAAGTTATTCTACAACTGAAATTCATCAATCGAACAGAAATGATATTTTGGATGTAAAATCGCAAGTACATGAAATCCAGATTGATACTCCATTTATAGGTTCAATAGCCAAGCTGTTCTTGTTAGACGATTACCTTATTATAGAGGACTGCCGTTCTGATGACCAGTTGATTCGTTTGTTTGACCGACAAAGTTTCAATTATATAAAGAGTACCGGTACTTTAGGTGAGGGACCCGGTGAAATAGTTAATATCGGATTTATAGCGACGTGTCCGGGCAAACCTGAATTTTATGTGTCCGACCATGGAAAACAAAAAATATTTTGCTATCATGTGGATAGCTTATTGGCTGAATCTTTGTACCTTCCTTCGGTGAAGTATGAAATGAATAGAACACAATTCCCTAGCCGTTATAAATATATGAATGATACACTGTCAATCGGCATAATCATACAGCCAATAGGAAATTCGAGCTTCCAACAATCTGTGGCCCGATGGAATATGCAGACAGGCTCGATAACCCCCATGAAATATACACATCCCCAAATTAGCAAGAAACGTATAGTGATGGATGCTTCTCAGCAATACAATATTTACGTGGAAGGATACGAATACAATGATTTGATGACCATTTGTGATTTGGATGGCAATTTGATTTCTAATATTTATGGTCCGGACTGGAAGGACAATCAGACAAACAAAACATCCTATTATCGTAAAATAGTTATTTATAAGGATAAGATTATTGCATTGTTTTCAGGAAAAAATACATTTGATAGAAATGCCGCAAGAGGTATTAAGGCGCTTTGTCCTACCTTATTTCAGATTTTTGATATACATGGCAATTATTTGAAAACGTTGGAAGTGGGCTATCATATCTCCGACTTTTGTTGTGATGAAGAAAATAATAGATTGATAATGAACTTTGACGATGATATTCAGTTTGGCTATCTTGATTTGAAAGGCATTCTGTAAAGAAAACCAGACAGGTCGAAATGACAATGTTTCACCTTAGTGCAGTCCAAAAGCATATTAAGGAACGCCACAAGGCTGTTTGTCCCTTTCCGGATTACCCGGACGAGAAAGCAACAGTTGTTGCTGCGTTTGCTCTGGTAGCAGGATTTAATGTATATAACTTTCAGAAATCGGATATGATGTCTGAGTTGGTTTTGGCTAATGTGGAAGCATTGGCTAATGATGTAGAGTCTGGTGACGACTTTACTAATGGAACGGATTGTGTTGCTGTATGGGAAGATTATACTTGTAGAGGAAAAGACGGCAAGTTATATTCTAATTCAATACACAAGGCGAATAGCTAATAAAGACTCAAACCCTCTTTAAGAAAAAAATTAATCGTTTTTGGGGATAGGTTTGTACCAATCCCCCAAAGAAAAGAAGGAATTTATGCAAAGATTATTTTATATTGTGCTAGTCGGTATTTTGATGTCCGGCTGTGCTTCTGAGAAAAAAAAACAGGAACTTGAAAGAGTTAGCAATATCGCATATACTACCATAACAGATAGTATCTATTCGAGTATGCCGGGAAAAATTGCGGCTTTGAATGGGCGCGTGTACTGGCACAATGTGGCAGAAGCGGATAATTTTATTCATGTAATAGATGTATCATCCGGTAAGGAGGTGTACAGTTTTGGTAATATGGGTGATGGTCCGAATGACTTTGTAATGCCCATTCCTTCAGTTTCTACAGAGGGTTTTTATCTAAGTGACTTGCAGAAAGGAATAGAGCATTTGTATGTTTTCGGTGAGGATGGGACTTGCCACGTGGATAAAGGCGACCTTGAAAAGAACTCGGAAGTAACCAGGATGCTCCATGTAGGCAAAAGTACTATAATTGCTCTGACTCCCGGTGCGGAAAATCTGTTTAAAGTGTCATGCAACGGAACGACCGAGGCGGGAGGTAAGTTCCCCTTGTCGGAAAAAGTCGGGAATGCCTTCTATCTTTATCAGGGCAACATAGACTATAATGCGAACCGGAACAGGTTAGTATACAGCAGTATGTCTTTCCCTTATCTTGCCTCTTACTCTTTGGACGGATGCAAGCTGTCATTGGACAAGGAACTGTCCGAAAAGATAGACTACACCATTCAGGATGGAAACTTGGTGACGGATAAAGATTCCAAGCGCGGCGCGATGGAACTGGCACTGACCAAGAACCATATCGTAACGCTTGACAGGGATGTGGTGGTGGAAGGTGAGAAACCCAAAGGAGCCTCTCCACGTGACCCTTCCACCCTTCCTCATTCACTCTTTATTTATGATTATGAGTTGAACCTTACCCATATTCTGAATATGCAATTCCCGATATTGAGAATATGTGGTGATTCTCAAGATGATGTCGTCTATGCGATAGTTCTGTCTCCCGAGTATAAGCTGATACAGATAAACATTTCCTCGATTAATGATGGTAAGGAATAATGCTAAATAAATGGAGTTTAATTTAGAGAAACAAAAGAGGGATGGTAAGAAAGCTATCTTCTTCGCGGGAACACGCTTTCTTCCACCCCTTGGGTTTCTCCTTAAAGAAAGGAGGATTAGTCCAATGCAAACTTAATGGAAATAATCGGAATCTGCAAGTAATGTATTTGCTTTTTTTGCGGTGAAGTTCTTTCCGACAAAAGATGAAAATAAGATTAATGAATCATCGAAAAAACAAAAAGAGATGAAAAAGAATATTTTGAAAGCAACACTGGTTGCTGCATTTGCTTTGATAGCAGGGTATAATGTGTATAGCTCTCAGAAGGCTGAGGGAATGTCAGAGTTGGCTTTGGCTAATGTGGAAGCATTGGCTAGTGAAGAAGGGGGTGGAAATC
>NZ_CAOOSE010000055.1:0-2091 GCF_948499155.1 uncultured Phocaeicola sp.
ATATTTTTTCGTATTTAGAATAAAAAACAGCAAAACTTGGGAAGGATTTCCAATATCGGAAGAAATTCATTGATCTGCATCAGCTTTAAAAGTTTTAAGACTAGATTGGGTGATAATTATAATGAATAATATACATTTCTTAAGAACAATTAATGATTATCTATATTCGTTAGACTATGACGATATGGATAATGATGAGCTATCTTTAGATGATTGCCCAGAGAAATACTTGGGGATAGCCAAGAAGTTATGTGAAACAGATGAGAGGATACGTTATTTAAAAAAAGAGATAGGAAATCTAATAAAAATCCAGAAAACACATTCTGAGTATTTCAAAGATGAATTACGTCAAGAATTGAGAAAGAATTATTATCAATTTCTTGGACATTGTAATTTGGAAAATTCATATAGGGTTACGATTGATAAGACTTCGAGAACTGTGCAAATATTAGATGATTTTGGTTCTTCTGATAAACAGTTCTTATTATTACATTTTACTGGACTTCATATTAACAGAACGTCTGAAGAATCAATATACAACTGGATAAGATATGAGTATGCAAAGGTATATCTTATCGTAGTAGCTAAGGCTCCTAGTGTAGAGATTGAGCATAGTGGTCCGACTATGACTGAGATAAAGACTGAACTCGGGGTTAGGGTTTATTACTCTTGTCCTAAGAGGTTAATCCCTCTTCAAACAGAAATTGAGAGTATATTTGCCAAAATAGACAATCTGATCAGTTTTAGTAAGCTTCGAAATGCAGGATTTGATGTAATTCCATTTACCAAGGCTTATGAGATAGGTGGTCAAAACAGTTCAAACAGAACAGGTTATGGGTCTACTTGGTATGGAGGTGAATGTTATGAGGAGGGAACACTGTACGGAGAAGTTAGTAGTTACTATGCTGTTGGATTATTCGTTACGCTTCAATAAGTAGCGTTGGAGTTTATATGATATTTCCAAATGCATTTGCTTATAGATTGGATAATTTAGATATCTATATTTGTGATAATTAATAAGGCATTTTGTTAGAGTGTAGGACAATCTTACATTCCTGACAATTTGCAATTTCTGGACGGAAGTGAATATCAAGTAATATCGGGTACCTTTGAAACTTTGCAATTGGCTTCAAAAATAGCGATTTGCGCGATTAGGCATCTTTGTAAGAAAACTTCTCACTTTTATCTAGCGAATGCGATTCTGGAGTTTTTCGACAACAATAATAGACAGAATCAGATTTTAAATTTGGTTCTGTGTCCAGTCACCATTCAAATCAGACACCTTTCTCACCACAAAACAGGCTGAAGCCATCTTCCCGACTTCAGCCTGTTGTCTGTTTATTGAGTCCACAATATCCGCCAGCAAGCCATCAGGTGCCGGTTCCTGTCTTTCACCATCGGTATCTTGAAAGACCTCTTCCTTTGTCAGCCCTTTTCTTCCATCATCAGCATCATGACAATTCCATCCGACTGTCAGTGCTCGTCTTCCCGCCATCACTACCTCTCCTTTCCTTCACCATTCCGTCACTCTTCACAATGAACCCGATATCCGTCACCGGAATTATCTGCTGTCAAGAATATCTCAGAGCTGGACAGATGACTATTTCAGCATTACCTTGCCGGGTGTTAATGGACTGGCTGTAAGCAGAAGAGGAAAGAATGCATGGAATGCTTATATTGATTGGAAACAGAACATTAAGATTCTGGACGCTGCTCAATCCGAGTATTATCCAATTGTATGTGAGGGAATGAGTGAAGAGGCTATTCGCAAAATGGAAGCGGAGAACGCGCTTCCTCATGGCTGGCAAAATACGGAGTATACCGAATTCCTGGAAAAGCGGAGAGCGTCGATGGCGTAGAAAGTAAAAGAAACATATCAACATTTTTTGAAGAATTGCTGAGATTTCTCTGATATCGGAGATAAAAAAATAGGAGTTTGAGAGAGATTGCATTGGCTGTTATTTACTGGTTCACTTGCAGTAAGTGTTATTGATATATTCTGCAATATGGTCTGGGTCTCCGAATATTGTCTTTTCGTTACTTGATAGGCTACGAAGCTCAGTAAAGCTAAGCTGCAACCAGTTGTTTCTG
>NZ_CAOOSE010000056.1:0-1937 GCF_948499155.1 uncultured Phocaeicola sp.
AACGAACTGAGTTATAAACAATTGAAAATCAACTGGGAATAAGTGCCCAGTAATGGTAACATCTATAGAAACTGGTGGTATCTGAAACTCGTCATTTTCTATTATAGGGTTACCAAAGAGATCTGTTGGTGGCTGTATTTCTTTAGTAGTAGCAGATTCTGGGATTGAACTAATGATATTATTTGATGTACCAATAGACCGAGTCTCAGTATTTGTAGAATTATCAATCGGTTTAGTGAAACCTTTCGCAATCTGTTTTATGAGGTTCGTGCCAAGATTCTTTATTTCTTTCTTGGTCTTAGGCTTTGTGTAATTCTGTGCCTGGCCAAAGATGTCAAATGATTTGTTCTTGCTTAAATCCTCTTTCAGTAATTCTACAAAATAATTGAACTCATAATCTTCCTGAAATGAGTTTTTGGTAAAACTGACATCAAATCCCTCTAAGTGTAATTCGCCAAAAATCCTTTTATATTGAGGGGACCCTTCTTGCCCGCAAAGGACTTTGGGCCTATATCTGTCATCATAGCTGCTGCCGATAACGCGGCCTCTTCTGAATAGCAAGAAACCATTGTCAGTAGAAGTGCTCATTGTTTCCAATATTCCAATAAAACCTTTTACAGAGTATTTCCCCGCTGAAAAGTCAATGTCTTTTTTCCATAGAACAGTTTCACCGTCAGGAGAATTATAATGAGGAGCCTTCAGAAACTTAAGTTCCTGGTATTCCATTTGTTCTCCATTTATGATAAGATTTAATATGCCCTCACGTAATTGTTGCGTATAAATGCTTGTTATATGTTTTTTGATATATGATAACTGCCTTGGGCTTGGCTTGTTAGCAGACAGATTTGTTAGTGTAATGCGTGTATAATGCGTGTCGGCATTACATTCTTCTTCCAAGACAGGAAGTTCTAAATCTTCATTGTCCACGACCTCCTGTAAATTGAAGATAAGAGTTTTATTGACAGGCTCTCCGTAGGCAGAAGTTTCAACTTTCCATATATTGCTTAACCAAATTGAAGAAACCTTCATGCCCATGCCAAATTCATTTAGTCCTTTGTTGTCAAGAGGGATGTTGGCTAACTCAAATGCTCTTTGGTAATTGTCGTGTGTTATGCCGAAGGCATCATCTTCAATTGTAATTGTGTCGTTCTCAAAGTCAATATTAATAGTAACGGTTAGTTTACCATCAGGATTGATTCTATTCAGAATTTCCTTATGATTAAGGTAACTCTGAATAGAATTATCAACATATTCGGCTAAAGCATTCCATACTTTATTATTGATAAATCTAAAAACCTCGTATACTAAAGGTTTTGTCGCTATTGAGACATTATTTGCCATAATCCAAAAGTTTTTCTGCAACTTTTTTAACAACCTCTACATTAACTGCATTTCCCAGAGCTTCGTAGCACCTTGATAATGGCAATCTGAAGTATTCTGAGCCAAAAGATAAACCTTGCATGCCTTGTACTGATGCTGCCTCATATAGCGTCATGTACCTTCCTTTGGAATGAATGTTTTCCGTTGTGTGTTTTTCTGGAAGGGTTATCCATGGGAATATGGGAATTTGTGTGCCTACAAGATTTAGTGCAGGAGAAAAAGTCGGTAATTTCACTCTAATTCCTGATGCCCTGAATTGCACAATCTTATCTTCAATTATGGGGAATGTGTCTTTGCCGCAATTCCATTCAAATTTTAAATGGCTATTGTCGAATGTCTCCACACTTTGTCGCCATTCGTCTATCCAGCATTTATGCCGGGCATAAAAATTCCTGTTCAAACTGATATACCTGATCTTCCATTGAGGGAATCTTCTGCTGCTTTTCGTTTGGGCATAAATAGGCAATTGATTAAGACATTGTTCTTTATTTACTCCTTTAACTCTTAGTATATGACAATTTTCAGATTGAAGCTATATAATATTTTGATTATTAAAT
>NZ_CAOOSE010000057.1:0-1745 GCF_948499155.1 uncultured Phocaeicola sp.
CCCAAAGTTTTTGTATCTTTAGGCATAAAGTATTTCGTTATGGCAAAGTTACATTTTCGTCCTTACATTCCCAACCAAACCGTTCTTTTTCCTCAAAGAATTGATGAAAACATTGCGTCGAACGACCCGGTTCGCATAGTTAACACAGTTGTTGATACTCTCCATCTTGAAGGTTTCAATAAACTTTATAAAGAAACCGGCCGCTGTCCTTATCATCCTAAAATGATGCTTAAGGTAATTATCTACGCCTACATGAATAATATCTATTCGTGCCGTAAAATAGAGAAGCTTCTCTTGCGTGACATTCATTATATCTGGCTTGCCGGTAATGAGCATCCGGATTTTATCACCATCAATCGTTTTCGTAACCGTGTAAAGGAGGAGATAAATAATGTATTCACCCAGTTAGTTCTTGTCCTTGCCGACAAAGGTTTCATCAGTCGTGAGGTGGAGTATATCGACGGCACTAAGATTGAATCCAAAGCCAACAAATATACTTTTGTCTGGCGCAAGAGTGTTGAAAAGCACCGCACGAAGTTGCTGGACAAGATTCGTATCCTTCTGGAACAGGTGGACGAAGCCATTGCACAAGAGAACTCCGTAAAAGACACACCCGCCCAATTCACTCCCGCCATGCTCTCTGACATAGTGGATGAACTTAAAGAAGTCCTAGAACACCAGCCTGCGACAAAGGATAAGGAACAAAAGAAAGCCCTGCGCGAAAAGAAGAAACAGCTCAAGGAACTTGAAGGGTATCGTGAAAAGCTGATGGAATACGACAATCATCTTGACACTCTTGGAGAACGTAATTCCTATTCCAAGACTGATCCTGATGCCACATTCATGCGTATGAAAGAAGACGCCATGAAGAACGGGCAGACCAAGCCCGGATATAATTTGCAAATAGGTACTGAAAAACAATTTCTCATAGACTTCCGACTGTTTCCCAACCCTACCGATACACTGACGCTCATTCCTTTCTTCCACTCCTTCCAACATCGCTATAACCGCTTACCCGCTGTCGGGGTGGCAGACTCCGGTTACGGCTCAGAAGAAAATTACCGGTTCATGCAGGAGAACGGGATAGAAGCCTTTGTCAAGTATAACTTCTTCCATAAAGAACAGCGTCCCCGTTATACTCCCAATCCGTTCCATGCGGAAAGTCTCCATTACAATACAGAAGAGGATTATTACGTTTGCCCTATGGGGCAGCGCATGAACCGTATAGGGACCAGACGTGACAAAACTGCAAGCGGATACATCACCGAAAGTGCACGTTATAAAGCACAAAATTGCGAGGGTTGTCCTTTGCGTGGCAGTTGCTTTAAAGCCCAGGGAAATCGTATTATAGAAGTCAATCACCGGTTAAACCAATACAAACGGCAGGCACGGGAAATATTGCTCTCAGAGGAAGGTATCAAGCATAGAGGCAGGAGGTGTATAGAACCGGAAGCTGTGTTTGGACAAATGAAATACAACATGGCATACCGCCGGTTCAGACATAAAGGAGAAGACAAGGTTACGATGGACTTTGCTTTCTTTGCTATAGCTTTTAATATCAAAAAAATGTGCGCTAAACTACTAAAAGCAGGAAAGGGAGGGACTGCACGCATTATATGTATTCTTATCAGAACAATTATGACGCAATATACGAGGAATATAGCCGCGTATTACCAAATTAGTGAAAAAAGAGTCGCATAGAGAAAAAAAACATTTAAATATAAAAAAAGGAGATGTGCCTTAGT
>NZ_CAOOSE010000058.1:0-1530 GCF_948499155.1 uncultured Phocaeicola sp.
AATCGCAGACTTTGTAGATACGCAATCCCTAATTTGATTTGGAAAATACAGATAAAAGTCAAGCTAATCAGACGTTTTTTAGGAAAAATCATCGCATTTTTTGCAACATTATATAGCTTCTCTTGGTGATACGACAATAATCGAGTATATTTGTCGCAAATATTGCGACGTTGTTTATTGCTTAATGACGCATCAGATATGTTCTAGATATGTATATACACGAAAGAGACAATTGGACTGCATTCCGTTGGAATGCGACTGAACTAACGGCACTTCTTGAAGAAGTGAACCGTAAACAGGGTTTGTTGTATGGCAGGCTTGCTTCGCTTGGCTTTGATAGCAAATTGAAAGCGATGGCGGAGAATCTGACATATGATGTAGTTTATTCGTCAGAAATAGAAGGAATACGATTGAATGTAGATGAAGTACGTTCATCCATTGCTCGAAAATTGGGTATAGAAAATGTCAAACAGACAGCACCATCGCACTACATAGATTCTGTTGTGGCAGTCATGCTTGATGCAGTAAATCATTATGATCAGTTATTGACAAAAGAGAAAATTTGTGCATGGCAAACAGCATTCTTCCCGACAGGTTTCAGCGAGGGTTCGCAAATTGAAGTTGGACAATATCGTACAAACGAGGAACATATAGTTTCCGGGATGTTCGGTCGTGAGAAAATACATTATATTGCTCCCTCACCGGAACGCGTGGACGAAGAAATGGCACATTTTCTTGATTGGTTCAACAGTCAGGAAAATATAAATTCAGTTATACGGTCAGCCATTGCACATTTCTGGTTTGTCAGTATTCATCCATTTGAAGATGGTAACGGACGCTTAGCACGCATACTTTCTGATATGTTGTTGGCTCGTGCTGATAAGAGTGAGTTCAGATTTTACAATATCTCCTCGCAAATAAATAAAGATAAAAACCACTATTACGATATTTTAGAAAAGGCTCAACACAGCGATGGTGACATTACAGAATGGATATACTGGTATGCCAGTATGTTGTCGGTTGCACTTGACGAAGCAGAAAATATTGTCAGTACCATCTTGAACAAAAGTTTATTTTGGCAAAAAGTTTCTTCTGTACCACTTAGCCAAAGACAGACCGATATGCTGAACCTGTTCCTTGATGGCTATGAAGCAAAGATAACTTCCAAAACTTGGGCATCATTGGCTAAATGTTCCAAAGACACAGCCATACGAGATATTCAAGATCTTGTAGATAAAGAGATTCTTCGAGAAGATATTCCCGGAGCCAAACGACCGAGCTATTCCATTATATATGATCCGGAAGACATCACTGTCTTTTTTTCTGAAATCAGCATTGAGCAACAAAATGGAAATCAATACATCAAAGCCCTCTATAAAGGCAAGCTACAAGTGTACGAAAGAATTTTGCCACTTGATGCAGAGCGATTTGAAAAAGGCGACTTTCCATTAGAGAACCTGCTTGCCAAGTATTGCTCATATCTGAGGATAAGCTAAGAAATTTGCATATTAATAGTCCTTAATCAAGGGA